>JAHDBK010000607.1 GCA_020630455.1 Saprospiraceae bacterium | reverse complement strand
ATTCAAAACAAAATTCTTATTTCAAAAACTCAATAAACTTATGTTACAGTGTACTTAGTAACAGTAAAATAATATTTCATTATCAAAAAAAAAATACTATACTGCGTCCTAGATTGGGGATTGGGACATGCTACCCGTTCTATCCCCTTGATACGAGTGCTTGTAGAAGAAGGGCATGAAGTAATATTAGCATCAGATGGGCGTTCTTACCATTTGCTCGAAGAAGAGTTCCCTTCTCTTAAAATAGTACAGTTACCTAGTTATCACATTCGTTATTTTAGTAATAATATGGTCTGGAATATGGCATTACAATTGCCTCGCATTGCAATCGCTGTTTTTAGAGAGCATTTTTATATTAAAAAATTAATACAAAAAGAAAACATTAATTTTATCATATCAGATAATCGCTTTGGTTGTTTTCATCCTCAAATTCCATCTTATATTATTAGTCATCAATTAACTATTCCTATAGACAATGCTATGGCATCCATCTTAGGAAATGCAGCAAATCGTTTTTGGTTGAGGCGATTTGATGAATGCTGGATACCTGATGTTGGCGATAAGCCCAATATATCAGGCATACTCTCCCACCCTGCTCCCTCTTCCCTAAAAGTAAAGTATTTAGGAGCATTAACAAGGATGAAGCAGATTAAAACGCCTAAGAAATATCAAGTCATAGCCGTTCTCTCTGGTCCAGAACCTCAACGTTCATTGCTTGAAGAAAAAATCTATCAACAAGTTCAAAATATTGAAGGAGAAATTGTCATCGTTCAAGGCAAAACTGAGTTGGGTAAAAAAGTAGAAAAACAAGGGAACATTACTACGATTTCTTACCTTTCTTCTCATGAACTGAACCGCTATATCTGTGAGAGTGAAGTCCTCATCAGTCGTTCTGGTTATAGTACACTAATGGATTTGAGTGCTTTGGACATCGCTGCAATCCTAGTACCAACACCTGGGCAAACAGAGCAAGAATATTTAGCACAACATTTTCATGAACAAGGTATCTATTTGATGCAAAAACAAGATGAATTAGATATTCCAAAAGGCCTAAAAGAATTGAATACAATTCAAGCAAAACCAAATAATTTCCAAAAAGATTTAAGGGCATTTTTAAAAAGGTATTTTTAATAAATAAAATATTCCCCTCTATCATTCACTTGTACTTGAGGTATCATTTTATTTTTTTCAAAGAAAAGATAAATAGCTTGAAGTTCTTCTTTCCAAAAAGAATAGTATTGATGATTTTGATAATGTGCTAATGCTTCATCATTTAAACGAAAAGGAAAAATATGAACTGGAATCTGTTTTTGTCCATTATTTTGAGCGATTTCTGCTAATGTATATACTTCTTCAATTTTGGAATCCGTAAGAGGAAGGCAACCAATAGTAATACAATTTCCATGTATATAAATATCCGAACCAGGTTGTTCTTTATCTGAGTGAAAAACATCCGCTTCATTGGGATAATTAATACCTAATGACAAATGAAATTGACTTTCAGGATTAAAAATATTAATATAGTATACTCCTTCTGGTACTTGATAATCTCCTTCTTTTCGTTTAGGCCCGAGTTTGCCACTGCTTTTACATACCGCATAAGTCATCAATAAATGATATTGTTGATTTTGCTTAGATTTCACCCATAATTCTAGTTCTTTTTCTTTTTTGAATGCTCTAATGAACACTTCCAAATCTTCAATAGCTATTTGTTTCCTTTCTATTTCTTGATATAAATATTCTAAGTTTTGCGAAGCAGTATTATTAATATGATAATTATTTTCTTTATTAATATTACAATTATAAAATATTATACTAAAAATAGTCATTAATAGGATTTGGTAGATGGTATTATTCATGGCTTTTTAATATTAGACGTTATTACGAAAAATTGATTATAGCTAAATTGTCTTTTTTATTATATTCTTCGTTATTCCTCTCAAACATAGCTAAGGCTATGCTTTTCGAGTAATGCCTCGACTATAACTAAAAATACTATTTTATCTTTCATAAAAAACTTTTCGTAATAACATCTAATAATAAGAGTACTTATTTTTTAAATGTGACTTATTAATCATATTTTTATCTCATTAATAAAGAAAACTCTTTATCTCTAACCAAAAACCTTCTTCATTAATCTATTTTAATTAAAAAAATCATTTCCATAAAAAGAATAAAAATCTTACCTTTGAATTCCTTTTCAA
>JAHDBK010000037.1 GCA_020630455.1 Saprospiraceae bacterium | reverse complement strand
AATGATTTACTAACAGCTAAAAAATAAAAAGTTTATTCATTTAACTCTTTCTTTAATTTTTTAAGATGTTTCTTTCTACTTTTAAAAGGAATAAAATAGTAAGGCTTCTCATCTAAATTACCTTGTAAGGCATTTAAATTATCCATAGTATTATCCATGTCCTTAGAAAAACCTTCTTTATCCATTAAATAACTAAAACTATTCTCCTTTTCTTGCATTCCTTTATATGTTGTCATGATATTATCATAAGCAGCCTTTTGTCTTTCGGCTTCTTTCATTAAATCATCACTTTTATCCATTAAATTATCAGCTTGATTTTGATACTTTTTAATGTCAGAAGTGTTGATATTATCACCTTTTTTACTAATATCCCCCAATGTGTTTTTCATGTATTCCAAATCGGGCTGTGCATCTTTATACAAGTTCATCAAACTATTAGTGTTCGAATTAATTCTCTTGATGATGCTACTATTTTTTTCTTGGATAGCTTTGAATTTATTTTGAGTACTTTTCATATTTTTATTTAAAGCATCCAAGTCTCTTAAGGTAATAGCAATTAATTCATCACTTTCACTACCTACATACCTTTCTTTTAATTCATTGAGAAGTAATTTTGATTGACTAATAGCCTTGTCCTGTAGCGTTTCTTCACCTCTCATCATGGCATCTAATATAGAACCATCATTATCAGCAACCAAAAATTCACCTTCTTCAGCACAAGGATTACCAGCACCACAATCTTTATTGAATAATAAATCAATTACTTTATTATTAATTAAATCGGTGGATATAATTCTAGAAATGGCATTTTTGGGAACAGCTAAAGTCTCATCTACTTTAATTTCAACAATGACAGAGTTGGGCTTTTCTTGGTTTAAATATATTTTTCTAACCCTTCCTACCATCTCGCCTTTATATAGAACTACAGAAGATTTACTTAATCCAGAAACATTTTTAAATTCTAATTTGTACCATTTTCTTTTATCAAACCAATCTTCTTTTTTTACTTGATAAACGATAAAACAAATTGCTAATAATATTAAAATCGCAGAAAACTGTATAATCAAATTTTTAGACATAATCGAGTAATAATTGTATTTTGCTTCTTAGAGCATGTTTGAAAATTTATCAAAATGATAATCAATAGACTGAGGTTTTGGCGAAATAAATATTTTGGAGTTTATCGGGATAAACGATAAAATATTTATAAAGACAAGTTCTTAATATATTGGTTTTCATAAAGATTAAAATTTAAACATGCTCTTAAAGCATATTTAAAAACGTATTATAAAATTAATTATTATAATATGAAAAATGAATGAATCTATCTTTTTTATTTTTTTACCTTATATTAACTGATAACTGTTACAAGCCCAATTCTTTTTTAGCCCTGTACAGCTCGACTCTTTGTCCATTTTTATAAGCTATCAAAAAACATCCGACAAAGCCTTTATTCCTAAACGTTGATTTTTCGCTTTTCGCTTTTTCAAAGTCAATTCCATAATCCTTGATGATATATCTCATAAGTCCATCACTTGATTTTTCTATAATTAGTCTGTCTTTTAAAGCAGCCCATTTTTCTTCTTCCAAATTAATGGCATTTTCTACAGAAGCGAGTTGAAGTCCAAATTCAATATGGTTAGGATTTTCAATAGTTTTTACTTCAACTGTTTTAGGTTCTTTGGTTTTGGTTTCTTTTTCAATACTGATTTTATAATCATAAAATGCACTATAAATTCTATAAGCCATATCATTTTGACCATCCTCAGATGTCAAATAACTCAAGTCTTCAGTATTGCTTAAATAACCCGTTTCAACTAATACGCTTGGCATAGCGGTTCTGCTCAATACTACAAATCCTGCTTGGTGAACACCTCTAGTGGTCATTTCTCCATTTTTTATTCTAGTATCTAAATATTGAGCAAAATTAAGGCTTTGTTCTAGATATGCATTTTGATAAGAATTCATTAAAATTTCATACAAAGGAGAACTCTTATCAACGCCGTATTCTTCATAGTTTTCTTGATAATTTTCTTCTAATTTTACTACGTCATTTTCCCTTTTGATGACTTCCATGTTTTCATCATTTCTATGAAGTCCTAATACATAAGTTTCCGCCCCTTTGACGCTTGTCTTTTTAAATGAATTACAATGAATGGAAATAAATAAGTCAGCATTATTATCATTAGCGATTTTAGCCCTATCGTGTAATTCTACAAAGACGTCCGTTTTTCTAGTATATATAACTTTGATAGAAGGATAATTTGAAGTAATGTATGTACCTAATTTCTTAGCAATAATTAATGCAATATCTTTTTCTTTTTTTCCATTTGGAGCGGAAGCACCATCGTCTTTTCCTCCATGACCTGCATCAATCACTATTGTTTTTAATTGGTAGTTGTCCCATTTCCAATGAGGTGTATTTTTTAATTCAGACCAATTTTGAATATATTTTTTTTGGTTGAAAATTCTATTATTACCAAAAAAAGTAACGTTATTAGCAACGTTTTTGTGAGGAATTGAACTATTATAAGAGTGGTTTTCAATTTTAGTATCTAAAGAAGTGTTAAACATTAGCCAATGTAAAGGCAAAATACTGAGTAAAATCGTTGTGATAAAATAATAGTTTAATTTTATAGCCATAGAATTATTAAGTTGTCAATCATTTTTTGAAACTTTGCAAATATAATACTTTTATTCTTGAGGTTTTTAATATGTACATATATCTTTTTGTTAATTTTTTCTTTGAATTTGAATGCTCAAAGAACTTTACCAGGTATTCTCAATAATAAAGATAAGAAAGAAAATGATGCCATTCCTGTTGAAAAATCCACAAGTGAAGAAAAAACGAATACTCCACAAACAATTATCCCAGCTGATGCAGATATAAAATACTCAACAGACTCTTTGGATGCAGAGGTTTTTTATGATGCTAAAGATTCAATGTGGTATGATGTTATCAATGAAAAAATCTATTTATTTGGCGAAGCCATCGTCAAATATGAAGAAATGGAGCTGACCGCCGCATTAATTGAATTAGACCAAAGGAATAATACCGTTACTGCTCAAGGTATTCAAGACGACCAAGGGCATTGGTTAGGCTTACCTGTATTTGACGATGGTAGTCAGAACTTCACGGCTAAGAAAATGAAGTATAATTTTAAAACAGAAAAAGGGATTATATACGAAGGACGAACTCAACAAGATGATTTATATATTCATTCAGAAGTATTGAAATATCAAAAATTTAAACAGGACTCCTTATCTTCTGCAGAAGATGATTTAATCTACAGTATGAATGCCCTATTTACTACTTGTAATCACGACCACCCACATTTTGGTATTAGAAGTACTAAACAGAAAATTATAACGGATAAACTGATTGTTGTAGGTCCTTCAAATTTAGAAATAGCAGGTGTCAAAACGCCCTTATGGATGCCTTTTGGGTTCTTTCCTATAACAAAAGGAAAAAGAAGCGGTATTCTGTTTCCAAATAATTTTGATACTTCAGGGTCTCTTGGTTTTGGAGTGGCGAATTTAGGTTATTATTGGGGAATTAATGACCATTTAGATTTCCAGATAACAGGCGATTTGTATACTAGAGGTACATGGAGAGTAAAGACTCGAATGAGGTATAATGTTAAATATAAATACAGTGGTGATGTAGCACTAGAATATGCTTGGTTAAATAATGGAGAGCAGCCTAATAGTCTCGAAAAAAATATATTGAAGACTTTTCTTGCTAGATGGTCTTTCAAACAATCGAATAAAGCTCATCCCACTAGAAATTTCTCTGCGAATGTTACTTATCAGTTAAATGATGCAATAGGAAGTAATTATAATGATGTTCAAAGTGTTTTGAATAACCAAACCCAATCGAATATCTCTTTTACACAACGTTTTCCAGGTAAACCATTTACGCTTTCTGCTTCAATACAACAATCTCAAAATACAAGAACTAGAGATTTTTCTCTAAGAGCTCCAGACCTTAGATTTGATATGAATAGAATTTTTCCTTTTAAATCCAAAAAAGGAGGAAAAGACAAATGGTATGAAAAAATTAATGTGAATTATAATCTTAGGGCTTTGGGTAATCTTCAAACCAAAGACTCCTTACTGTTAGACCCTGAAACTTGGCAGGACTATAATTATGGTTTACAACATAAAACCAGTACAGGTGCTTCATTTAGAATTGCCAATTTATTCAATATTTCCCCTTCTTTTAATTATTCTGAATCTTGGTTTTTTAATACAATAGAAAAAGATTATGTAGGTTATTCAACTTTTGATACTATTTATAATATCAATCCAATTACACAAGATACTGTACAAGAAATTAATGAAACGATTAATTATGAAACCATAATAGACGATGTGAAGGGTTTTAAAGCATATAGAGATATTAGCTCTAGTGTTAGTGTAAATACAGAGGTCTATTCTACATTACAATTTAAAAGTGAAAAAGCATTTATAAAAGGAATTAGATATATTGCTAGACCATCTGCTAGTTTTAATTATCGTCCAGATTATACAGACGAGCGTTGGGGGTATTTCAAAAATTATGATAAAGAAGGTACAACCACCCGTTATTCCGTTTTTGAAGGTAATGTCTTTGGTTTGAACCCCAGTTCAAATGAAAGTATGAATGTCAGTTTTCTAATGAATAATTCTTTAGAAATTAAACATAGAGCCAAAAAAGATACCATCAATGAATATAAAATATTCAAGTTATTTGATAATTTAAATATGGGTACTAATTTCAATTTTGTAAAAGATTCACTGAAATGGGATCCTATTTCTATGAGAACTAATTTGCGTTTTGCAAAAGGAGTCTTTAATATTGGTCTAAATGCTGCATTTGACCCTTATATCGAAAATGAAAATGGAACAAGAATCAACACTACTCGTTGGGATGCCGAAAAAAGATTGTTGAGATTTGATTTCTTAAATATTAATACTTCAACTAGTATCGGTTGGCGAGATATTAAAAAATGGTTTGGTCTCAATAGTAAAAATAATGAATCTTCTGATAAAGGAAATACGAGTAATACAGGTAGAGATGATAACCAACAAGCTGGTGGTATAAGAAATAATGGTTTGTTTGGAAATAATGCAGGGGCCAATGTTCAATATTCTTCTAATTTTATAGGTGACGTGGGAATACGTTATATTTTTAATACAAGGATTACAGAAGAAGGTGCAATAATTAGTTCTAATAACTTGACCTTAAATACTACATTTAACCTGTCTCCTAAATGGCAATTGAGAATGAGCGGGTTTGGCTATGATTTTAATTCTAAAAGCCTTACTTATGCTTCAATTGATATATCAAGAGACTTACATTGTTGGGAAATGGGGCTATCTTGGTTTCCTGATAGGCAAGTATATTCTTTCTTTTTAAGGGTTAAACCAGGCAGTTTACAATTCATTAATGTTCCTTGGGGACAAAATCAACTTGAAACAGGTGTTGGTGGTAGATTATAAGATGGGAATTTTTAAAAATTTACATTAAAATTAAATTATCTTAATTTTAAAAAAATGTTGCTTATAAACAAATTCCTTATCTTTACGATTATTTAATTAATTTTTTTAATTATTATGCAAAACAATAATCATTCTATCCTTATAGTAGATGATGAACAAGACATTTTAGAATTCCTTTCTTATAATTTAAATAAAGAAGGATTTACAGTAAATACAGCCTCTGATGGCGAGGAAGGATTGAAGAAAATAGACTCATTAAAACCCGACTTGGTTATTTTGGATATCATGATGCCGAATCTCGATGGGGTAGAAGTCTGCCGTCAAATTAGAGAAAATCCAGATAATCAAAATATGATTATTGTTTTTTTAACGGCACGTAACGAGGATTATTCACAAATTGTAGGTTTTGAAGTAGGAGCAGATGATTATATTACTAAACCCATTAGACCTAGAGTATTTATAAGCAGGATTAAAGCTTTATTGAGAAGAAATCAAAGAAATCAAATAACAGAAGAGAATAATTTAGTACACTTAGGAGAATTAGAAATAGATAGAGAACAATTTCAAGTAAGGGTAAGTGGTAAAGAAGTATATTTAGCTAAGAAAGAATTTGAATTACTAGAATTGTTAGTTTCTAAACCAGGTAAAGTCTTCACTAGAGAAGAAATATTCTTGAAAGTATGGGGAACCGAAGTGATTGTAGGAAATAGAACAATAGATGTGCATATTAGAAAATTGAGAGAAAAAATAGGTGATAATTATATAAAAACAGTTAAGGGTATTGGATATAAATTTGAATTTTAGACCGGATTTAAAAAATCCTACTCCACAACAATTGGCTCTTTACGCTTCCGTAATTATTGCCATTTCTATTTTATTATTATTAATAATATTAAAAATAACAGTATCTAATGAGCTGCCCTGGTATGTTTTAATGTTAATTCCAATTATCATATTTTTAGTAGCTTTTTATACGATTGCTTGGGCTTTAGAAAAATACATCTATAGAAAAATTAAACTCATCTATAAAACCATTAGAACCTCTAAAATTGAACCTAAAGATAAAAACCAAAGAATTGACCTAAGCTCTGATATTATTGATGAAGTCGAAAAGGAGGTGGAACTTTGGACCAAAACTCAAAAAAATCAAATCAACGAACTTAAAAGCCTTGCCGAGTATAGAAGGAATTTTATGGGGGATATCTCCCACGAACTCAAAACACCAATCTTTAATATTCAAGGGTATTTACATACATTACTCGATGGAGGTCTAGAGGATGAAAATATCAATATACAATACCTACAACACGCCGCCAAAAATGTAGAACGTTTACATCATATCGTTCAAGATTTAGAATCGATTTCATTAATGGAATCTCAAGCCATTACGCTCAATATACAAGAATTTAATATTAAAGAATTGACCCAGCTCGTTTTTGAAGAATTCATGATTAAAGCTAAAGAAAATAATATTGAATTGAAGTTTAAACCAGGTGCAGATAAAGGTTTTAATGTTAATGGAGATAAAGAAAGAATTAGTCAAGTATTGGTCAATCTTATTTCGAATTCTATAAAATACGGAAAACAAGGAGGCTATACCCAAGTAAGTTTTTATGATATGGATAAAGTCATATTAGTAGAAGTGGCTGATAATGGAATCGGAATTTCAGAACAAGACCTTAGCCATATTTTTGACCGATTCTATAGAGTAGATAAAAGCCGTTCAAGACACAAAGGAGGTACGGGGCTAGGTCTAGCAATAGTAAAACATATTGTCGATATACATCAACAAACATTAAATGTTAGATCTACTTTGGGTAGAGGTTCTACGTTTGGATTTACTTTAGAAAAGAATTAAAACCTGTTTTAAAGAATAGGTAAATGCTTCTTTATCGTTTCAACTATTCTAGAAATCAACTCTACATCAGGTAAAAATAAACGAGTGTCATTACTTTCGATAGACTCTTCTGTGATTTCAGTTACTTCTATATTTTGTTGAGCTTGAGCTTGATTTAAAAATACATAAGAACCAAAACTACTCACAATAATGAGTACTAAAGCAATGTTGCGAATGATTGATTTTTTCATAAGTTCCTAAAAAAGTGGTTATAAATATATATACAAAGGTACAAATTTTAATATTAAAAGTCCGAAATTACCTTCAATATTATATAAACGCCTTATTTTAACGAATATATTATACATATTAATAGACAGTCAAACCCTAATTTTGGTTGCAACTTTATTAGTATTTATTTTTTTTATCATTGAATTTTTAAACATGCTCTTAAATATGCTCTTTAATGATAAAGACTTTTCTTTATTATTTTTTGAAATAATTAAAATATGAATTATTCTCCATTATTTACAGATTTATACCAATTCACGATGTCTTATGCTTATTTTAAGAATAATATGACCGACAAAGAAGCGGTATTTCATCTCTTTTTTAGAAAAAATCCATTTGGACAACATTATACTATTGCCGCTGGTTTAGCCGAAGTGATTCAATACTTAAAACAACTACAATTCTCTATTGAAGATATTAGGTATTTACATAATTTAAAATCAATAAATAATCAACCGCTTTTTGATGAAGCATTCCTGAATTATCTACAAAGATTAAAATGGACATTTGATATAGATGCTGTTGAAGAAGGGACTGTTGTTTTCCCTCACCAACCCTTATTAAGAATTAAAGCACCGATTATTCAAGCTCAATTACTAGAATCTGCCTTGTTGAATATTATCAATTTTTCAACTCTTATAGCCACAAAATCCAATAGGGTAGTGCAAGCTGCTCAAGGTGACCCCGTTCTTGAATTTGGCATGAGAAGAGCACAAGGACCCAATGGAGCAATGATGGCTTCTAGAGCAGCTTATATTGGTGGTTGTAATGGCACTAGTAATGTGTTAGCAGGTAAAAAATACAATATACCCGTCAAAGGCACTCACGCTCATAGCTGGATCATGTGTTTTGAAAATGAGGAACAAGCATTTGAGGCTTATGCCAAAGCCATGCCTAATAATTGTATCCTTTTAGTAGATACTTATGATACGGTAGAAGGAGTCAAAAAGGCTATAAAGATTATTGATAAAATGAAAAAATCCAATCATTTTGATAATGGAACTTTCACAGGTATTCGATTAGATAGTGGGGATTTAAAAACCCTAAGTATTCAGGCTAGAGAATTATTAGACCAAGCAGGATACATGGATACTAAAATTGTAGCAAGTAATGATTTAAATGAACATAAAATTAAAAACCTTAAAGCATCAGGGGCTAAAATAGATATTTGGGGAGTAGGTACTCAATTGGCAACTGCTTATGACCAAGTAGCTCTTGGAGGAGTGTATAAACTAGCAGCCATAAGGGATATAGGAGGAACTTGGGATTATAAAATTAAATTATCCGAAAATAAAATTAAAATATCTAATCCAGGAATTCTCTCTATTAAGAGATACTTTGATAATGATATTCCTCAATGTGATGTTATTTATGATAATAATATTAGTAATGAAATTAATGAATTAAAAACATTTCAAGAAGAAACAGTCTTTATTAAAAATCATTGGAAAAAAGCCAATATCTTACAGCCTATTTTTAGAAATGGACAATTAGTATATCAAAGTCCTACTATCCATCAAATGAGAGAAAAAGCCCTTAAAGAAAGTGCCGTTTTTAGCAGTGTTTTAGAATACAAATCAGGTTTAGAAAAAGAATTATTCTTGTTGAAAAATAAAATGATTGGTGACAATAATAAATAAATACATTTAAAAATGATTTATATTTTTTATAAAAATGTATAAACTTGTTCATTTTGTTTAAAATAATTTCAAAAGGGTATAGAATTTGTAGTGCTTAAATTTTATTGAACAAACGATTTTAATTTTAATATTAATAAGCATTATAATGAGAAAATTATTACTTTATACTTTACTACTAAGTCTTCTGCTACTCACTCCGGATAGACAAAATGCACAAAATTCAATAGAATCTCCATTGACGGTAAGTTTGGGATGTCCTGCTTCACCCGCAAGTTCTGGAACACATGAAGAAACGACTACGGTTACAGTAGCTCCAGGTACACTTAATTTTTCTGAGACCTCAATTACTTTTCCTGATATATATTCTTCTCTGCCTCCAGGTACGACTACTAGTTTGACCTTAACAACTACAATAACGGCATTTGGGGTTTCATTATTAAGTGAAGTTTCAATAGATATTGATGGACCGGGTACTTTTGCTGACCAAACAGGCTATGCCCCTTCTGCAAGTACACCAGGTACAGGACCTGCAACTTATACATTAGATTTGGGTACTAATGACCCAACTGGAATATGGGATTTTACAGTTATTGAATCTCTTAACGATAGTGGAAATGACTCTGAAGTTACATTTGTGCTTACTTTAACGTATAATATACCAGCAATGCCTTCTGATTGCGATACTACAGTTTGTCAAGGAAATTCTATCGTACTAGACCCTCAGCTTACAGGCAGTCAATATACTTATAATTGGTCTACTAATGAAACGAGTCCAAATATAACTGTAACTGAAAATGGTACTTATACCGTTACCGTTTCTAACGGAACAGAAACAAGTACCGATGAAATCAATGTAACCTTTAATTCAACATTTGAAGAAAATGATGTTGTACTTTGTCAAGGAGAAAGTATAACAATTGGTTCTAATACATATACTACTACAGGGATTTATACAGATAATCTAAACACATGGCAAGGATGCGATTCTTTAATCATAACTAATTTGACTGTTTATGATGTGAATACAACAGATATCTTTCCCGAAATTTGTGATGGCGATTCATTTACTGTAGGTACGAGTACTTATACAACTACGGGGGATTATACCGATGTTTTGACTTCTACCTATTCTGGTTGTGATTCAATAGTGAATACGCATTTAACAGTAAATACTGAAATTGTAGTCAACGAAGATATACATATTTGTCAAGGAGAAAGCCATACAGTTGGAACAAGTGTTTACACCCAAACGGGTAATTATTCCGATATGTTCACTTCTTCATTAGGTTGCGATTCTATTATTAATACTAATTTAATTGTTCATGATAATTATAATATAAATAATGATGTAGAAATCTGTGCAGGTGATACCTATACAGTAGGTAGTTCAACTTATGATGTATCTGGTCAATACACAGATATGCTTCAATCTTATTTTGGCTGCGATTCAATTATTGTAACCAACTTAACCGTTAATGATACTTTTTATATAGAACAAACGGTTTCTATTTGTCAAGGAGAAAGTTATACCATTGGTAATAATACTTATACTCAATCAGGTGTTTTTACAGACGTTTTATCTTCTATCAATCAATGTGATTCTACCGTAGTGACGACATTAATAATTAACGACCCAGTAACAGTTGATATTTTTCCTGAAATTTGTGATGGAGGGGCAGTAGTTGTTGGAACAAGTACTTATTCAACAGCAGGTGATTATACAGATGTTTTATCTTCCGTAATTACGGGTTGCGATTCAATTGTCAATACTCATTTGACAGTCAATACACAGATTGTAATCAATGAAGAGGTACATATTTGTCAAGGAGAAAGCCATACTGTAGGAACAAGTATTTATACTCAAACAGGAAATTATAGTGATTCTTTCATTTCATCATTGGGATGTGATTCTATTGTGAATACTAATTTAATTGTTCATGATGTATATAATATTAATCAAGATGTTGAAATCTGTCAAGGAGAAAGTTATACCGTAGGTACAAGTACCTATGATCAAGCAGGAACATATACCGATTTATTAAGTTCAATGTATGGCTGTGATTCTACCGTAGTTACTAATTTAATAATAAATGATACTTTTTATATAGAACAAACAGTTTCTATTTGCCAAGGAGAAAATTATACTATTGGTAATAATACTTATAGTCAAGCGGGTAATTATACAGATGTTCTATCTTCAATTGATGGTTGTGATTCAACTGTCCTAACTACTTTAATCATTAATGACCCTGTAACAGTTGATATTTTTCCTCAGATTTGTAATGGGGGTTCTTTTGTGATTGGTACGAGTACTTATACAACAGAAGGAGACTACACCGATGTTCTATCTTCTGTAGTTACAGGCTGTGATTCTATTGTTAATACGCATTTGACAGTTGTAAGCCAAATTGTTATGGATGAAACGGTACACCTTTGTCAAGGAGAAAGCCATACTGTAGGAAATAATACCTATACTCAAGCAGGAAACTATACAGATACATTTATTTCATCATTAGGTTGTGATTCTATTGTGAATACGGAGATATTTGTTCATGATGACTATACAATTAATCAAGATGTTGAAATTTGTCAAGGAGAAAGCTTTACGGTAGGTACAAGTACCTATAATCAAGCAGGTACATATACAGATTTATTAAGTTCAATTTATGGTTGCGATTCTACTGTAGTGACTAATTTAATAGTAAATGATACTTTTTATGTAGTGAATAATGTACAAATTTGTATCGGAGATACTTATACAGTAGGTGCGAATACTTATACTCAAACAGGTACTTATACTGATGTGCTTGCAACTGTAAATAATTGTGATTCTACAGTAATTACCAATTTAGTAGTGCAAGATGGTACGGCTGTTGATATTTTTCCTCAGATTTGTAATGGAGGTACATTTACTATAGGAAATAGTACCTATACTCAATCAGGAACTTATACTGATGTTTTGGTATCTTCTATAGGTTGTGATTCTGTAGTTACTACTCATTTACAAGTAGTAAACGAAATTGTAGTCAATCAAGATGTTAGTATTTGTGCTGGAGAATCTATAACAGTAGGGAATAGCATTTATTCAGTTGAAGGAGATTATACAGATACGTTTACTTCATCATTAGGATGTGATTCTATTGTACATACTCATGTTGAAGTATTAGAACCTTCATCAGAACAGGATGTTGAAATTTGTGGCGGAGAAACTTTTACCGTTGGTAATAGTACATATTCCCAATCGGGTACTTACACAGATGTATTGAATTCTGTAAATGGTTGTGATTCTATAGTAACGACTAATTTAACCGTATTGACTAATATTCAATCTCAACAAGATGTATTCCTTTGTTCTGGTCAAATGTATACGATTGGAACAAGTACGTATACCATATCTGGTGTTTATACTGATGTTTTGGTATCTAGTATCGGTTGTGATTCAACAGTTACAACCAATTTGACTATTGCTGATAATTTAATGATAAGTAATGATGTTTACATTTGCCAAGGAGAATCTTATACTGTTGGTAATAATACTTATTTCCTAAGTGGAACTTATAATGATATTATTACTTCTTCTAGTGGTTGTGATTCTATCGTTGAAACCAATTTATTTGTAGTGGACCCAGTTCAAACATCAATTGATGTAGAATTATGTATGGGAGCTATGTATGAAGGAGAAGTATATACTCAAGATGAAACATTTACAGTAACTGAAACAGGCTATTTAGGCTGTGATTCTTTAGTAATTACTCATATCATCATAGTTGACCCATTTGAAATTTCAATAAATGTTGAAAATGATAATTGTGGTTCTGGTTCTGGTTATATACAAGCAGCTCCATTAGCAGGTGTCAGTCCTTATACTTATGCTTGGAGTAATAATGTGTTTACTGCTTTAAATTCAAATCTAGAAGCTGGGATTTATACCATTACTATTACGGATGCAACAGGTTGTACTAGTACAGCAGAAACTACCGTTGATGAATCACCAAGCGTACAAGCAGATTATATATATTCTGATATTACTTGTCATAATGATAATGATGGATGGATAGACCTTGTTGTTCTACAAGGAACACCTCCTTATTCATTTATGTGGACTGGTCCTAATGGCTTTTCAGCTACAACTGAAGACTTAACAGATTTAGAAGAAGGATTTTATTCAGTACTTATTTTTGATGCTAATAATTGCGGTTTCGGTACTTCTGTTGAAATTACTAATCCAGAAGCCTTATCTGTTGATGTCATTACTTATCCTGATCATGGAAATAATGACGGTGTTGCCGTAGCTTCTGTTTCAGGTGGAACAGCTCCTTATTCTTTCTTCTGGTCTAATAATAGATATGATGCATCAATTGATGGTCTAGAGGAAGGAACTTATGCGGTGACGGTAACTGATGCAAATGGCTGTACATCTGTAGCTGATGGGGTAGTTAACTTTACTGTAAATAATCAAGAAATCACAGATATGGTCTCCTTTAATATTAGCCCGATTCCAAATGATGGATTATTTGAGATTTCTTGGGAAAATATTAAGTCAGGGGATTGGACAGCCGAAATTTACGATTTGAATGGTAAAAAAATATATGCCAATCAATGGTTAAATACTTCTACTGTAAGAGAACAAATTGACTTGAGAGCAACAGTTAGTGCTGGTACTTATTTATTTACACTTCAAAAAGATAAAGAACGAATTACTAGAAAAATTATAATTCATTAGACTTTATTAGATGAATTCTTAAAGAGAATTTATTAATGATTTAAAAAAAAGCGGTGTTTTCACCGCTTTTTTATTTTAATTATTGTTACAAAACAAAAGTTTTTTGTTGTTTTTATAAAAATATAATA
>JAHDBK010000606.1 GCA_020630455.1 Saprospiraceae bacterium | reverse complement strand
AAAAATAAAAAAATCTCTTTATAAATGAGAATTCCCGAATCCGAATTAATTATCAATCCTGACGGTAGTGTATATCACTTAAATATTAGACCAGAGCATATTGCTGATACCATCATAACTGTTGGCGACCCAGATAGGGTAGCAGCCGTTTCTAAATATTTTGATGAAATAGAATTCAAAACTGGAAAACGAGAATTTCACACCCATACAGGAAGAATCGGAAATAAAAGATTGACCGTAATTTCTACAGGAATTGGTACAGATAATATTGATATTGTCTTTAATGAATTAGATGCTTTAGCCAATATAGACTTTGAAACAAGGTTAGTAAAAGAAAAGCACAGACAACTTACATTTATAAGGATTGGAACTTCTGGCTGCCTACAAAAAGGCATTGCTGTTGATAGTTTTTTGGTGTCTTCAATGGGCTTAGGGACAGATGGATTGGCTCATTTTTATCCATATCAAATGTCTGAGTATACTCAAAGAATTTATACTAAATTAATATCTGATTTTGACTTTCCTTTGAAGCCCTATTTAGTGGAAGCAGATTATGATTTAATGAATGAAATTGGCCATGATTTTTATAAAGGAATGACGGTTACTTGTACAGGATTTTATGGACCTCAAGGAAGAAGTTTAAGACTCAAAAGTAAAATTACTGATTTATTACCTCAATTATCTAATTTTAGTTATAATCATATTGATATAACTAATTTCGAAATGGAAACAGCAGGAATTTATTTAATGGCCAATCTCCTAGGACATAGAGCCATTTCTTGTAATGCTTTATTAGCTAATAGAATAACAGGAGAGTTTTCTAAAAACACTCAACAAACAACAGAAAAATTAATCAAAACTATTCTAGAAAGAATCTAATAATATTAATTTTGACAACCAATAACTGAATAAAAAATGAGTTTAAAAAATAAAACAGTATTTATAACAGGAGGAAGTAGAGGCATTGGTAAAGCAATAGCCCTAAGATTAGCAAAAGAAGGTGCTAATATTGTAATCGCTGCTAAAACCGCAGAACCACATCCTAAATTACCAGGAACGATTTATACAGCAGCTCAAGAAATTGAAGACGCTGGTGGAAAAGCATTACCTATTGTGGTGGATATACGTTTTGAAGAAATGATTCAAAGTGCTATAGATAAAACTATCCAAACTTTTGGTGGAATTGATATCCTTATCAATAATGCAAGTGCTATCAATTTAGTGGGTACAGAAGAATTGAGTATGAAAAAATACGATTTGATGCATAGCATCAATACTAGAGGAACTTATCTTACTTCAAAATTATGTATTCCTCACCTCAAAAAAGGAAATAATCCTCATGTATTGAATTTATCTCCTCCTTTGAATATGGATGCCAAGTGGTTTGCTCCACATGTTGCCTACACAATGGCTAAATATGGTATGAGTATGTGTGTATTGGGAATGGCAGAAGAATTCAAAGATGATAAAGTCGCTTTTAATGCTTTGTGGCCTAGAACTACAATCGCTACAGCTGCCGTCAATATGATTGGTGGTAAACAATTGATGGATATGTCTCGCAAACCAGAAATTATGGGTGAGGCTGCATACTATATTTTAAGTAAAAATAGCGATGCTTGTACAGGTAATTTCTTTATTGATGATGATGTATTATTAGAAAATGGATTTAGTAAAGAAGACTTAGAACAGTTCTCTGTTGTACCAGGGAATCCATTAATTCCTGATTACTTTATATAATATAAGCTCGTATTAGTCTATTTATTTTAATAAGATTATCGAATTTAATTACTATCGTATAAATTCATTTATAATTTGTGTTTTATTATTAATTAAAAAATATAAAAATGGCTTGGATTGGTAGTTTATTAATTAGTGCAATTTCTTTATTAGTTGGTGCTTATTTCATTAAAGGTGTAAAACTAAGAGGTTTTGTAGATGCGCTTTTAGTAGCAGTAGTTATTGCTGTATTAAATGGTATTTTAAGTTACTTTTTAGCTCCTCTAAATTGGATTACTTTAGGACTTTTTCAGTTCGTAATTGACGCTATTGTAATATTTATTGTCAGTAGATTTATGTCAGATAGATTTAGAGTTGATTCTTTGTTCACCGCATTAATTTTAGCAGTTATAGTAGCTGTTTCTTCTTCAATTATTCATTGGTTATTGTAATTAATTTTAGATTTAAGGCTCGAGTTTAAAGCATTTTTTTTAAATTTTTACTCTATATATTAAATATACA
>JAHDBK010000605.1 GCA_020630455.1 Saprospiraceae bacterium | reverse complement strand
GCTTCTCTTGATTGAATAAAATCATCTAATACGTGAAATTTCACTTTAAAACCGTAATTTTTGTAAAAATTAGATTCTGTATTAGCATCAAAACCTTTATTCCAATATTGACCTCCTGCATATCCACCCCAAGTTACGACTCCAATATCAATTACATCATCGTCAGTTGGAATAGGTCTTTCTTTAGGAGTCTCTTTCTTATCAGGTTTAGGGTCTTCTCCTCCCCCACCAATATCACCAAAGAATCCGTTATTATTCAAGTATTGAAATCCAAAAAATAGTCCGCCTACAATTCCTATTACTATCAATAATTTTGCAAACGGTGTTAATCTTCTTCTTGCCATTTTTAATTAATTAGTATTTAAAAAATTAGTTAGTTAGTTAGTTAGTTAGTTAGTTATTTATCAAATTCGAAAAAATCATCATACTGATTTTTATGAGCAGGTATTGGTTTAGAAATAGGTTCATTCAAATCCAATTCTTTTCCATCATCATTGGCATCATCTAATAATTGGTCTTTTGACTCTCCTAATAATAAAGAAGTACCTTCTTTCTCCCATTTCTCTAACATCTTCAATCCCTCTTCTTCAAAAATACCATTTTGTAAATCCACTGAATCCATAAAATTAGAAGATAAGTCCATAAAACGTTCCATCTCCCCTACTTTTTGACTGACATCTTCTGCGATAGCTTCTAATGCCATATCAAACATTTCTTTTTTATCACTGTTTCCAGAAATGATATTCATGGCTGATTTCATAGCAGAGTGAGAAGCCAATATAGCTTTTCTTTCTTGCTCTTTAACCATGACTTGATCTTTCACATCTTCTAATAAAATTTCAGAATTCTCATACATTTTAGTCAATACTCTATAGAGTACCTCCATTTTTTTGTATAAATCCGTCAATTTCATATTCGATTCTTTCAATCTACCTGCTTTTCTAGATTTTAGAATCATGATGTTTTTCTTATCTTGTTGTTTAGCTCTATTGGCTAAATTCAAATTGCTTTTGATTTGGCGTTCATTGGTAGAAATTACTTCCTTCAATTTGTGCATTTGACCTCTCAAGATACCTACTTGCTTATTCATTTTACGCAAGTTATCCTTTAAATCTTCTATATAGCTTTTCAAAACACCAATTGGGTCAATTTGTACAAATAATCCTGTAATGAATCGCATGACGCTTTTGTATGCATACCAAACCAAATTCCTCATTCGCGGGTCGAGTATCATGTAAATCAAGGCAGCAAGCCCCATCAACATTAAACCTAAATATAGAGAGTTTTCAGCCAGAGCAATTATAGTATCTATAAACTGATAACCCACATAAGCTAATCCGCCTAATATTGCTACACCAAAAACCATCCCTGTTGTACCTTCAGGTTTTTCCCAAAATGACCTGCGTTTTAATTCTTTTCCATCCATATTTTAAAAGTATTGAGTATAGAGTACTGAGTAGTAAGTATAATTTACTTAAAAAAGTACTTTTTTATTTATTATCTGTATTTGTATTCTGTTTAAATTTATCTATATCACTTTTTATTTGATTCACCACATGTTGATATGAGGTATAAAAATGATTTCTTTTAGTTTCAATCATCACCTCATCCTGCATCACTTGTTCTGAAATAGCATTGATTTGTTTTGAAATAGAAGTAATTTCTTTTTCCATTTTTTTAATCAATTCTAGCTTTTCATTTCTTTGTTTTTTTAGCTGTTCCATTCTTTTGAGTTCGCCATCAATTTTTTGAGATTTACCTCTTTTCATGGCATTTTTGAATTGTTCTTCTTCTTTCGCTAGAATGCTTAAATAATATTGAGCAGATTCGATAATTTTTTGTTCATTTGCTCCCATCGTTTTTACTGCTGTCCAAGCGGATTGGAATCTCAAGCTTTCATCCATTGGCATTTTGGCAAATGATTGGAGTGTATTTTTAAATTCTAAATAATCAATTCCATCTAAATTATTATCATTAATCGCTTTCAATAAGTGATTAACAAATTCTTTTTTCACTTGTCCTTCTTCGGGACTAACAGATTTATTTTTAGGTATATTTAAATCTATTTTAGGTGTATCATTTGATTTGATAATTGCATTTCCTTCCTCTTCTTTTTGCTCTTTTACAACAGGAGTATCTTGCTCTTTTATTTCTTCTTTATTTTCTGCTCCTTCCTCGACTACAAAGAGGGATTTCAATTTTTTCCATTTCATAATTTAATATAAAATATAATTATTAAT
>JAHDBK010000036.1:7521-14180 GCA_020630455.1 Saprospiraceae bacterium | reverse complement strand
TTATATATAAACTATTCATATTAATACTCTTGGCATAGTAATTGAATTTTAGTAATTGTTTGATTTACTAAGATTCAATTACTATGAAAAATATATTTATACATTCTCTATTATTAATATTATTATTTAATATAAAAAATAATAATATTACTGCTCAAAATTGTGCAGTAAATGCAGGCTCACCAATGGCTTTTTGTGAACCTGTTGATGAGATTTTATTAGTAGGTGCTACCTCTGGAATTAATATTGATTTCAACTCTATAACGTGGTCTATTGTTTCTATTCCTGTTGGTTCTAATGTTCAAATAAGCAATCCTAAATCTTTAAATACTACAGTAGATGGTTCATTTGTTCCAGGTACTTATACTTTTAGAATTTCAGCAACTTGTACAATAGGTTCTACATTTCAAGATGTTACTTATACCATTAATCCATCACCTACAGAAGCCGTTGTTCCTTCATTTCAAAATCATGGATGTTTTGTTGGAGATTCAATACTATTGAGTGCAGGTAATGCTCCAGGACCAGGGGAGACAGTTTCGTGGGGAGTTTTAGCAGGTTATCAAGGAGAGATTGTTGCAGGGAGCAATACAACAAATGCAGCATATTTAATGCCCTCATTTAATCAAAAAGATTGTAGAAATGATGGAGGATGGAACACTTATGTAACTTATACAATTACAAATACTATAACGGGCTGTACAACTAGAGATGTTATGAGAGTAGGAATGAATTATGTGCCAGGTCCTATTTATGCCAATGCAATTCCTGATAGAAGGTGTGGTCTAACAAGAGACCTCTTTGCTTCATGTAGTGCTAATGGTACTGGAACATGGTCTATAGAGTGGTCATCTGTTTCAGGAACAACAGCATCCTATGTAGATATTAATGACCCTTTTACAAAAGTAACAGTCTCAGATTATGGAGAATATATTTTTAGGTGGGATGTTGCAGGTGGTTGTAGAACTGGTTTTGCACTCACTGATACAGTTTACTTTTTTAATTGTTCGGGACCTTGCTCTGGAATAGAGGTCGAAGCAGGTAAAAATATGCTTTTTTGCCCTCCTTTACCTAATAGCGTAAGTCTAAATGCTACTCCAATTCCAAATGGATATTATGGTAGATGGACCCAAATAGATGGCTATCCAGTAAATATAAGTGATCTTAATGACCCTAATGCTACAGTATCTGGTTTAGAGCCAGGTCAAGGACCTTGGTATTTTATATGGGAAGGTAGAGGTAATGGTTGTATGGACTGGGATACCGTTTTTATCGTTGATAAATATATTCCAGAAGTTAACGAAAATACAGGTTCTTGTGGAACAGGAGGAAATGGTTTAATACATTTTACTAAAGAACGTGTAGATATTTTAGAAATAGATTCTTTTTGGCTTGATTTGACTTTAAAAACTGCTCCAGAAGCATTTACAACATTAGATTTAAACATGATTATGGGGAATTCAGCTCAATATTATGGGGAGCATTGTTGTCAAGGTATGTTAACTTATAAGAATACGGGTAATTGGGAAACAGGTTCTTCTCTTGGACAAGTATTCAGTATTCTTAAAATTGGAGATTCTACTAGATGGTCGTGGAATAGAAATGGAAATGCAGCTAATTTTTATGCAAATCCTGCTTATGAAGATTATAGATATCAATTAACCCCAAGATTTATTCTAGGACAATTGCCAAATGGAATTTATACATTTGAATATACTTTTTTTAATGGTTGTGAAATAGTAACAGGTGAATTGACTTATTCGCATTCTTCTTATAATAATGCATTTCCAAATGCAGGAACAGATCTCTATTTAACTTGTGGTGTAGATAATGTACAATTAGCAGGCAATTTGCTTAATAATAATAAAATTAAATGGGATTATATATCTGGCCCAGGTCCAAACCCTCTAAATCAAGATAGCGTTTATAATCAATTTCAGACACTAACAAATCTTGTAGATGGAATCTATACTTTTCAATATATGGATTTAAACCCTGATAGAACGGCTACAAATTTAATAACTAATTGTCTAAGTAGATATGATACTGTACAAGTATTTGTTTCTAATAATCCTCCAACAGGAGTGTCAGTCAATTCAGATGCTAATATAACTTGTGACGGTGGTTCTATAAAATTATATGGAAATACAGGAACAGGTTTTAATGGAACATGGTCAATTGTAAATGGGACTAGTGCTGGTGTTTCATTTTATCCAGATGTCAATTCACCTGAGGTTTTAGTAACAGGGCTTTCAGGTCCAAATACTTATACTTTTAGATATTCAGTTACAAATGATTGTGGTACTACTGATGAAACTATAAATATAACAGTAAATGATGCCACAGCTGGAGACCCAGCCATATTACCAGACTTAGTTTGTTATCAAAATCCTTATGTTCTAGAAGCTTTAGTACCTGTTAATTCTGGAAATATACAATGGAATACAATTACACCTTCTAATATTACATTTGGTGAACCTAATAATGATACGACTTCTTATTCATCAACTGGAATTAACTATGGAAGTAGTTTTGTAGAAATGGTTGTGACGAGTACAGATGCTGCCTGCCCATATATATCTAGAGATACTATTGAAATATGGGAATCTTATGGCTTAGATCCAGAAATTTTAGGAGATGAAGTACAGACTTATTGTGGTATAGAAACATTGCCTTATACGATGAAATTAGAAGCTATTGTAGAAAATGCTTCAAACATAGAAGGTCTAATTTGGGAACAAGTAATGGGACCTAGTATTGTAACTTTATCAAATATAGATTCTACCCATACAAATGCTACATTTTATGAATATGGTGAATACACAATTCGATACGGTTATAATGATAAGTGTGGAACAAATGATGAATTTGATTATGTAACCGTTATAATAGGAGAACCAAGTTTTCCATCTTATGCAGGTGAAGATATATATATATGTATGGGGTCAAATACTGTAAGTTTAGACGCTTTAGATATACCTTTAGGGCAAGGAGCAGGATTCTGGACCATACAAAATGCAGAAGGATTGATTAATGCAACATTTGAGGATACAAGTAACCCTAATACTAATATTTTTATTGGTGGTTCTGGAAAATTAACTTTAAAATGGACTGTTTTAAGCCCAACTGCGGGATGTGATGGTAGTTCAGATTTAGTGGAAATTACTTATGTTGAAAAACCAAATGCTGGTGATGATGGGGGGATATGTGATGTAGAAAGAATTAATTTGAATGGTTCAATTAATTTAGAAGCAATTGGTACAGTACAATGGAATGAAATAGGAGGTTCTTCAACTTCTATTCTAGACCCAAATGTTTCTAATACTGTAGTTTATAATTTAACACCTGGAAATATTTATAATTATGAATATACTGTAAGTTATAATGGTTGTACACTTAGAGATACAATTGAAATTACTATAGATACAATGCCAAATGTAGACATAGGTACTGATAATATAATTTGTATTGGAGATGCTGTTCAGCTAAATAGTAATATAGAAGGAGGATTATGGGCTTTAGAACAAGGGTTTCCTTCAGGTAGCTTTGGGAATATAAATGATCAAAATACAATTTATACTCCTGTCTCTCAAGGACAAGATTATGTTTTTACTTATAGTGTTCAAAATGGTTCGTGTAGAGGTTATGACATTAAAACAGCATACTTCTTAGATGAAGATTTAGTATCAACAATTGTTACTGATGCTACTTGTCTAAATGCTGATGGAGCTATTGATTTAGTATTGCAAGGTGATGATAATACACAAATATTTGAATGGAGCAATGGAGCAGTAACTGAAGATTTAACAGCTATTCAAGGTGGTGCTTATGTAGTTACTATTACAGATGATGGTGGTTGTTCCCTTACAACAGATGCATTGGTACAAAATCTTAGTGGGCCTTCAGCTTCTATCTCTTATCTAGGAGGAGATATATGTCCTGAAACAACGGTTTCACTCAGTGCAACAGGCGGTGGTGGTAGTGGTGGTCCGTATTCTTACACTTGGAGTAATGGTGATATAGGTAATATTGCTTCGGTTACTCCAACTATTGGGAATCAAACGTTCTATGTAACGGTAGAAGATGCATCTGGTTGTGAAGCTTATGCTTCTTATACATTACCTTTTTATCCATTGCCAAATGTTGAATTGGGCGAGGATGTTTATTATTGTTCAGGAAGTGGTCAAACTGTTCTTTCTTGGAATCAGTTCACAGGACAATGTAATCAAGGAACGCTTATTAATTCATTTCCACATACAGAAGGTTTTGAAAGTGGATTAGGTGATTGGACACAATCATTCGATGATGATTATAATTGGATTAGAGATGCAAATGGTACCTCTTCATCATCTACAGGACCTTCTGCTGGTGCAAATGGTAGTACCTTTTATTTGTATACAGAAGCTTCAGGAAGATATAATGCAACTTATATCCTAAATAGCCCTTGTTATGATTTAATATATTCATCATCTGCTTCATTTACATTTAATTATCATATGTATGGTTCTACAATAGGAAGTTTAACATTACAAGTAACCAATGATGGTGGATTTTCATGGACTGACCTTTGGTCTCTTTCTGATGACCAAGGAAATACTTGGTTTGAAGAAACTATAGATTTATCAGATTATTTAGGAAGTGTAATAGCATTGAGATTTATAGGGGTAACAGGTAGTTCTGCTACTGGAGATATGGCAATTGATGATCTAAGCTTAAATTCAAGTTTTTATAATGTAGAATGGAGTACAGGAGAAACAACAAACACGATTAATGTATCTCCATTAGTAGATACAGAATATCATGTAACGGTAACTACTAGTGAAGGTTGCGAAGTAAGGGATACTATAAATGTTTTGACCTCATGTTCAAATATTGGTAACTTTGTTTGGAATGATACTAATATAAATGGTATTCAAGATGGTGGAGAAATAGGTGTACCTAATATTAAAGTGTATTTATTAGATGAAAATGAAAATAAGTTGGATAGTATACTTACTGATGCAAGTGGTTTTTATAGTTTTAATGATATTTATCCAGATACTTACATTATTAGTATAGAAACAAATGATAATTATAATATTACTCAAAATCTGATGGGATTAGACTCATTAGTTGATAGTAATCTTGACCCTGTTACTATCATGACTCCACCTATTATTTTAGATTCAGGTGAAACAGATAATTCAATTGATATAGGTTTGTTTAGTGTATATTCAATAGGGGATTATGTTTGGATTGATGCGAATAGAGATGGTATTCAAGATATTTCTGAATCAGGATATCCAAATATTGAAGTATCATTATATAATGAATTAGGAGTGAAAATTGATAGTACCACTTCTAATGCTTTAGGTTATTATTTATTTGATAATCTAATTGCAGGGGATTATATTGTAGGTTTAGATACTATTCCTAACTATTATTATGTTTCACCTATTCATCAAGGAGGAGATAATACTTTAGATAACGATTTAAACGAAATGACATATTTGACCAATGTTTATTCTATTACAAATGCAAACATTTTAACAGTAGATATAGGATTATCACCTGAGCCATCCAGAATAGGAGGTATTGTATGGGCAGATACTAATCTAGACGGAATTCAAGATGAAGGAGAAGAAGTAATGGAGAATGTTAATGTATTATTATACGATGATTTAGGAAACCCAATTAATTGTACAGTTCCTGCTGGAAATATAGCTGATAACTTTACTGTGCAAAATGGAAATAATGGAACAAATGATTTTTCAAGTGATTGGACTGGAACTAATTATTCTATTGTTTCTGGAGGATTAGATATATCAGGAAGTGTTATTGGAAATGCATCTAGGTCATTTGATTTATCTACAATTGCAAGTACTGCTACACTATCATTTGACTATTCAGTTGAAAAACAAGGAGGCGGAACTCTAACTGTGGACTTTGAATATTTCAATGGATCTTCATGGATAAATGTATTGTCAATTTCTGCTGATGCAGTAGGGACTTATACTGGTATAATTCCAAACGTTGCAACTATATTTAGAGTTAGTTATTCTGGAAATAATAATGGTTCTTACGTTATAATTGATAATTTAGATATTTCATGGTTATCTTATAATCTACCAGTTGCTACTACTACTGATGAAAATGGTCAATATTATTTTGACATTGAAGAGTTTGACTGTTTAGTTCAAGGTAATGATTATCAAATTAGAATAGATACGACTCAGTCTACATTATATAATGCTCCATTAAGTCCAACTAATTCAAGCGGAAATTCCTCAAACAACCCTGTAACAGATGTCTTAGATTCAGATGGTGCCGCTTTTGAAACATATAGTATTACTACAGTTACATTTCCAAATGAAGGGGAAAATATTCATTTAGATTTTGGATTTGGATTATTACCCGCATCTCTAGGCAACTACGTCTGGTTAGACAACAATCAAAATGGTATTCAAGAAATAGGAGAAGTAGGAGTAGCAGGAGTAAATATTGTTTTATATGATAATACTAATAATATTGTAGGAACAACGACAACAGATGCCTATGGTTATTATTTATTTAATAATTTAATTCCAGATAATTATTATGCTAGTTTTACCTTACCTGCTAATTATATATTTACAGATGCAGACCAAGGAGGCAATGATGCCTTAGATAGTGATGTTAAT
>JAHDBK010000036.1:1926-7421 GCA_020630455.1 Saprospiraceae bacterium | reverse complement strand
TTCCATCTGGAAATTATCAAGTAGGCTTTACTTTACCAGTGGCTACTGAATTTACAAGCCAAACAACAGGAACAATTGATGGAAGTGATGCAAACCCTACGACAGGTCTGACACCAGTTTTTACCTTGAATTCAGGTGAAAATATAAGAGATGTAGATGCTGGCATTATTCTACAAGATAGCAATGAGGCAAGTCTAGGGAATAAAGTGTGGTATGATACTAATAATAATGGTTTACAAGATTCTGGAGAAGTAGGCGTAGCAGGAGTGACAGTTCAATTATATACAAGTGCAGGAGTGTTGAGTGCTACTACTCAAACCGATGTCTTTGGGAATTATATTTTCAATGGTTTATCCGCAGGCGATTATTATATACAAATAGATGCGACTACCTTACCAAGTGGCTACTCTTATGTATCAGCTAACACAGGTTCAGATGATAATGTCGATAGCGATATAGACGGTACTAATGGAGCAAATACAAGTGCTACAACAAGCTTAGTTGCAGGTGAAAGAGACATGTCATGGGATATAGGAATCTATAATGGTACAGCAGGTAATGCAAGTTTAGGCGATTATGTTTTTTATGATAATAATAAAAACGGTATCCAAGAAGCAGGAGAATTAGGAGTAGGAGGAGTCACAGTTACCTTATACGATGATTTAGGAAATGTACTTGCTATAACAATGACTAACTCAAATGGCTATTATTTATTCCCTAATTTAGATGCAGATGACTATGTAGTAGGATTTACTAATTTGCCTCAAGGATATATTTTTAGTCCACAAGACATAGGAGGTACAGAATCTTTAGATTCAGATGTGAATGTGTCATCAGGACTTACTAATGTTATTAGCCTTTTAAGTGCTCAAAATAATATTGATGTTGATGCAGGGATTCACCCAGGAGAAATACCAAGTGGTACTGCCAGTATAGGCGATTATGTTTTTTATGATATTAATAATAATGGTATCCAAGAAGCAGGAGAACTAGGTGTTCCAGAAGTGACAGTAAATCTATACGAATCAGATGGAACAACGCTTATTACAAGTACAAGTACGGATGGAATGGGGCATTATATATTTACAGGCTTAGAAGCAGGAGATTATATTGTAGAATTTGATATTTTGAATTTCCCTAGCGGTTATTCATTAAGTCCTCAAGATGCAGGAACAGATGAAACTATAGACAGTGATGCCAATGTGATTTCTGGACAAACATCAATAATAATATTAGGTATAGGTGAAGATAATTTAGACGTCGATGCAGGTATATACAATGCTGCTGCACTAGGAAGTATAGGCGATTTTGTATGGTTTGATACCAATAATAATGGATTGCAAGATGTAGGCGAAGCAGGTGTGATAGGAATTATGGTTACCCTATACAATGACAGCGGAGATGCCATCGCAAGTACGACAACAGATATCAATGGCAACTATTTATTCGAAGGTTTAGCAGATGGAGATTATACAATAGGATTCTCTAATTTGCCAACAGGTTTTAGTTTTACTACAAGTGATACAGGAGGAGATGATGATATAGATAGTGATGCTGATGCTTCAACAGGAATGACAGGAACGATAACCGTATCAGGTGCAAATGATATAGATAATGTAGATGCTGGTCTTACAGGTAATGTAGCCATTTTAGGAGATACGGTCTGGTTTGATACAGATGGAGATGGTCTTCAAGAAGCAGGAGAGAATGGTGTGCCTGGAGTAACAGTTACTTTATTTGATGGTTTAGGAGATGCGGTATCTTCAGCGATTACAGATGCGAATGGTAATTATTTATTTACAAATCTAACAGCAGGAGATTACACACTGAGTTTTACGACCATACCTTCAGGAGCAGTATTTACACTTCAAGATGCTACAGCAGACAATATGGATAGTGATGTAAATCCTTTAACAGGTCAAACGGCAACAATTACCCTCAATGCAGGAGATATTAATTTGAATGTAGATGCAGGAATTACAAGTAGAACACTAGGAAGTTTGGGTAATTATGTATGGTATGATGATGTGAATACGAATGGAATTCAAGATGCAAGTGAGATGGGTGTATCTGGCGTATTAGTTACCTTATATAATGATGACGATGATTTAATGGGTGTAGCTTTGACGGATGCAGATGGATATTATTTGTTTGACCAATTGTTAGCAGATAATTATTATGTTGAATTTTCTAATCTTCCAACAGACTATGTATTGACCTATCAAGATAATGATACAGAACCTACGGATAGTGATGCAGATAGAGAATTATCAATGACAACAAGCTATAAAGTAAATGGCAATCACGAAAGAAATGTAGATGCAGGAATTGCGAAATTACAAGTACAAGGCTATACGTGGTTTGATGCAGATGAAGATGGTTTAAGAGATGAAACAGAACTATTGTTAGATGGGATAAGTGTGAGAATATATCATTCAGATGGTACATTTGAAGCATTAGCAAGGACGTATAATGGAGGCAGTTATGAATTTTTTAATTTGCCTGACGGCGAATATTATATTGTGTTTGACCAATCAACAACGAGCAATTATGATCCAAGTTTATTGATATCAGGAACACATAGAGATGTAGTGGGGAATACTGATATTACAGATGAATTAGATAGTGATATGAAGGCAGAAACTTATACGACGGCTAATTTTACATTGATGTTAGGAGATGTGAAGAGGAATATAGATGGAGGCTTTGCGACCTCTGTATTACCAGTAGAATTGATGTATTTTGAGGGCAGTGGTGAAGGCTGTGAAACGATTATAGAATGGGCTACAGCAAGTGAAGAAAATAATGATTATTTCATTTTGGAACACAGTGCCAACGGGTTGGATTATACAGCAATAGAAATCATACAAGGGAATGGCAATAGTGTAGAAATGATAGAGTATCGCTACATACACGAACACTTGACCCAAGCAGTAAATTATTATAGATTAAAGCAAGTAGATTTTGATGGTAATTATGAGTATTTTGACCCAATAGTTGTCGAGACAGATTGTAATATAGAGATGGGGACTAATGATTATTTATTATATCCAAATCCAACGACTGGTTTGACTCATATTGTGAAGCACAAACCAATGGAAAGCGAAATTAAAATCATGATAATAGATATTAGCGGTAGAGTATTAGATACTCAAATAATACAAGCTACTTCAAGAATAGATATTGATTTATCCAAATATGAAAGTGGAATGTATATGATATTATTAGAACACGAAAATGATAGTGAAGTCTTTAGAGTGATTAAAGAGAATAGTAATTAATACCAATCTATATTGGAGCTACACCTTTGCTCTACTGTAAAGATTTGAAATATAGTCAATTGTGGAAGAGTTGTAATGTATTATCCGATACGGATGCGTATAAATCAAACATAGTATTAAAAGGAGGTCTATTTTTTAGGCCTCTTTTTTTTGTTTCAATAAAACAGCTATTTGATTTGAAAAATAAATACTTAACAAAGTAAAAATAGTGAATGCATAAAAACCAATTTCTAAAGTAGTGCCATTAGTGGTAATGATTTGCACATTGTTGATGCTATTTTCAAGCCTACTCAACTGACTATTAATTACACCTCTAAATCCAATATATGCCATGAAAATAGCTACTACAAACACATCTGCCATAGACCATTTTCCCGTTTTATACAAAAGAAAATTCAAAGGTTTATTATTATTAAAAATATCAGATTTATTAATAGCAATAAAAGCAGCAATGATTTTTCCAAAAGGAAATAATACACTAAATGTAAATATCAAAAATCCTACAATTTTTACTTGAAAATCAGGAGTGCTAATTAATAAATAGACAACATCTAATATACTTTTACTTTGAAAAAATAAGACTTGATTATTGAAATAAATATCGCCGCCCAAAAAGGTCAATGAAAAATCACTGATTTTAGCATCAAGGTCAATCATAGGAATGGATATTCCAAAAATTAATAAACAAGTCAAGGCGAGTAATGCAGCATTATATACTAATTTTTCAGAGAAATATTGTTTACAAAGTGCTATGAAAATAAGGGTAATTAAACTTAAAATGATAAAGAAAAAAAGGATGCGTTTATTCTTTTCCTTGATTTGATTGTTGATGATAAAGGTGCATTCTTCAGCATCTTCAGCGCCATATTTATCTTGAATAGCAAGCAAAACAGAACGATCTTCTTTTCCAAAAGTATCGTCAAGGTACTCTTTGAGTTTATCTTTAATAAACCGTTTAATATCAGAAACAGTAGCTTTGTCTCCTAATTGGTCAATTAATTTGCTTGAAATATTAGGAACCTCTTGCCTCAATTTAGGAAAATCCGCCATCCAGTTTGTCGCTCGACCTTTCAACCTATCTAATAAATTTCCTTTATTAATCCTATCGTCAACAAGGATGCGTTCCAGCTCATCAATTCCTAGTAATAATAAATCCTCAACCTTCTTTTTGAGTTCTTCTCTACTTTTTTTATCTAAATAAAATTCATCAATTTTTTTGAATAAAATATCATCAATTTGTCGCTTCCAATTGTGTACACTCAAAAGTCCATGTTTGACATCATTGAGTTCTGATATTTCGCTCTTTTGAAATTGTATTTCTTTAGAATATTTGATAGAATAAAATGTAATAAATGCAAGAGCAGCACTTAAAAGAATAGTAGATGATATTTTTATAAATGGATTCAAATTTTTTTAATTATTTTCTAATAAATAAATTAAACCTTCTTCTAAACTAGGTTGGATAACAGAGATGTGAGTCTTTCCAGAAAACACATTTTTTTTGAACTCTAAGTTTTTATATTTTCGTTTTTTTAGCCGATTTTCGAATAAATCAGTATGATAACGAATGAGGTTAACCGTTTCGAGACCTCCACAGCTAAAATATAATTTCGCATCTATGCTTTTTGTCTTTTCATATAACCATTCTTCTATTCTAAAAATATTTTGATAGTTGACCCAAAGCGAAGGACTTATTGCTAAATAATTATCAAATATAGGCTCTTCTTTTAATAAAGAATATACAACAAATAATCCACCTAAAGAATGCCCTATAATCGTTTTATTATTAAAATGATAATCTTTTTCTAATTGTGGAATCAGTTCTTCTTTTAGAAAATCATGAAAATTTTCTGATTGACCATACATCTTATCTTCACTATAATATTTTTTATTTTTTCTATCAATATAATGTCCTTGAATAAAGTCCCTTCTCCGTTTTTGTTCATAATTACCATGGTGTTCTATGCCCACCCAAATACATTTTTTGATGCTCCCATCTGCTTCTAATTCTTTGCTTATGCTTTTCAAATAAGTACCCGATTTTAAATCTTCATCAAGATAAATGACCAATTCATAGCTTTCTGTATCCTTATAGTTTTCAGGTAATTGAATATGACAAGTGTATTCATCTCCTGTATAAGAAGAGCTTATTTCAAATTCATTTTCTGAATTAGAATATAAAAAAGAAAAAATAATATAGGTTATTTTAATAAA
>JAHDBK010000036.1:0-1826 GCA_020630455.1 Saprospiraceae bacterium | reverse complement strand
AAAAAACTTATATTTGCAATTAGTACTACAACAAATATAATGAAAAATAAATCAATACAATTAATCCTCCCTATATTAGTTTTTGTGATAACGGGAGTTCTATTAGCATTAGCAATTGCTTATTCGTGGTTAGGAGCAGAGAAAGAAGGTATTATGCTATTTTGCGAATACAATGAAAATGGATTTATCAAACAACCAGCCAATTCCTATTCCAATTTAGCCTTTAGTTTTGTAGGTTTATATATTGCATGGTTTAGTTTTAAAGACCAATTTACAGAATCTAATCTATTCTCCAATAGACCAATTTATCCCATTTCACTTTCCATTGTTTTAATCCTTTTGGGAGCGGGTTCATTCGCCATGCATGCGACCAATACGCCTTGGGGTGGCTTTTTTGATTTGATGGCGATGTTCTTAATTATCTCGCTATTTTTTGGAATAGTTATCAAACGCATGTGGCATATCAGCGATACGGTTTTTCTAGTCATTTATTTTTCAAGTTTAATAATATGTACTTATGTATTGTTGTCAGATTGGAACTCCTTTGGATTCTTGCTTACGGGAGCAGAAATTATTATCTTATTTCAAGTACTTTTTTGTATAGGAATAGAATTGTATTTATATAATTTTAGAAATTCAAATATTAGCTTGAAATGGGGGCTTTCAGGAGTAGCAATGCTCATTATTGCTTTTACAATTTGGAATCTCAGCAGAACAAGAGAAAGCCTTTGGTGTAATCCCGATTCATTATTACAAGGTCATGCGATTTGGCATATTTTAGATGCATTGGCAATTTATGCTTTTTTCAAGTTTTATATTTCTGAAAAGAAAAATCTTGCATAAATATAGCACATTTTATACTTGATTGACTCTTATATTTATAATATTAAGAGTAAAACACTTATGGATAAAAAGAAAACTAATGCAAATTTGTATGACCGTATATTCAAGGAAAATGCAGAGTCTATTTTCATGCCTTTGATTCAAGAATACTTAAATTTACAAATTAAACACTTTAAAGCACTACCTACAAAATTAAATAAAACCCTAGAAAGAGAGTTAGATTTTTTGTATGAAATTATTACTGTTAATAATCAAAAACAATTATTACATATAGAATTTCAATCGAGTAACGATGCGAAAATGAGATATCGAATAGGGGAGTATCATTCTTTATTATTATCTAAATATAGAATTCCTATTCAACATGTGGTCATTTATTTAGGAAAAGCCAAAGCTAAAATGCAAAACGACTTGAAGGAGGAAGAAATTTATAAAGGTTTTTCCTTGATTAATTTATATGAATTAGATACTCAGAAATTATTATCTTCTCAAGTACCCGAAGTGGTAATTTTGGCTATTTTAGCAGAAACTGAAGAAAAAAAATTAGAAGCAGTATTGAGATTAATTATTATTCAACTGAAAAAAATTGCAAAATTAAAGCAAATTAACCTCAATATTTACTTAACCCAATTGCAAATCTTATCAAGATTGCGTAAATTTGAAAAATCAACTAAAATAATAATAGAAGATATGGTTATTCAGTATGACATAGAAAAAGACTATTTCTACCAACAAGGTATGGAAAAGGGACTGAAAAAAGGAAAAATTGAAGGTCACGAGGAAGGTATGGAAAAAGGCATGGAAAAAGGCATGGAAAAAGGAGCATATTTAAAAGCCAAATCAGTTGTTCTCGTTTGTTATAAAAGAGGAATTTCTATAGAAGATGCAGTGGATTTTTCGGGTTTAAGTATCGAAGAAGTAAAAGCAATTTATGAAGGTTTAGAATAGCTATAATTTTTTATCAAAGCTGTTTATTTAGGCAT
>JAHDBK010000604.1 GCA_020630455.1 Saprospiraceae bacterium | reverse complement strand
TTTTACACCATGACAAGTATTGACGACAACGCCACTTCTTCTTTTGAACATTCTCCTGAAGGTAATAATATCAGAAGGGATTCCATCGTATTCTTCACTAGCTAAAATCTTTTGTGCGCTTTCAAAAAAAGAATTCCAATGGCTTAATAGATATTCATTCGCATTAAGTTTAATATCTAAAGTTTCGATAAAAGTTTTAAATACTTCTTGTAAATATGTTATTCCTTCTTCTTCATTTGAAGAAATAGAGTTTATCAATTTTAGAATTTTTTTAGGGTTATTATACTTTTCAGGAACAGAACTTTTAGCAACGTATTTTAATTCTGTGATTACTTCTTTTGCCCATCTTTGCCTTACAATATACATATTAGGTGATGGAGCTATTAAAAAAAGTCTAACTATTCTATACCAAAAATTCTCTTTATTTTTTCTAAAGGGTGAAAGTCCAGAAGCATCAAAAGAAACATCGGGTAATATTTGCTTTAACCTTCTTCCAATAGGAGCTACTAATCTCCAAGATGGAGCTAAAACACAAATCTCTTTCTCAAAAATGCCATTGTCTAAATAATGAGCAATTAACTTTGAAATATGATTTTCTAAATCACTTCTATCAATTTTTTCATTTACTATAATTCTTCCATCATCATCTTTATATGTCCCTGATGCTTCAATATCTAAATTATCTACTTGGAAGTTTCTGTAGAAATTAATCATCCGTTGGGATGAGCGATAGTTTCCTGATAATTCTAATTGGATTATATCTTGCTTAATATTTTCTTGTATCTCAACAGCATCTTTAGCCAATCCTCCTAATGTACTGTATATGGCTTGGTTAACATCACCTACAAAATAGAGCTTAGTTGCGCCATTATTTGCTTTTGATATTTGATATAAAATATCATACTGTAGTTCTTGGGTGTCTTGGTATTCATCAATGCAAATTATTCTGAATATATTAGATATGGCTTTGGCAACTAATGGATATTCAGTTATTATTCGGTAGGCATAATACAATATAAGGTCAAAACTAACTTGTCCATTTTGTCTTAGCCCTTCATGTAAATCATCTAATAATACACTATGAGTATTGTCGGCATAGCCAGTTGTAATAAACCTTGTATTGATTGCTGTAAAATATTTTAATTTATGCTTTTTTTTAAGTGCTGATATTAATTCTTCTGTTGTATGACTGTCAATAATTGTGAAGCCATTTTTTAACTCATCTAGTAAACCCGCATTTGGACGAAGAATCCACTCTAGGCAAAAAGTGTGAATGGTTCCTGTCCATAACTTCTTGGTTTCTATATTGAGTTTATCAATACGAGATTTTATCTCATCGGAAGCTCTATTTGTATATGTCAAAGCACAAACAAATTGCTTAGTATTGTCTAATCTTTCACTTAGTTCATAAGCTACCCTTCTAGTTAACACTCTTGTTTTTCCACTTCCCGGGCAAGCGCATATCATTACATTGCCATTGGTGGTAACTGCTGTCTTTTGATTGTCATTTAGATTGCTTAATATCATGGTTTATAATGATTATGTTCTATCTAAGTTAAACCGTTCATTAATTATATTGATAATGAAATCGCGTTCAAATTCTTCTTTATAAGCATTGAAAATTCGCCTTACTTCATCATCCGCATCAAAATCTAAAGATTTAATTTCATCTATCAAAGCGGTTTTGTCATCGGTTAATTTTTCTAATCGATAACAGGCAATTTTTTTAATCAGAGAATTACTAATCTTGTTATTTACGAAAGAGATAGCGTTGTCTATGTATTTAGGAAGGATAAATTTATCATCAATGTTATTGGCTACTTCTATGGCAAACCAACCTTTCTTTTCTTTTTTTGCTAGCCGTAAAATTTCTTTACCATATACAGCTACATTTTCGTTTTTAAGTTTTTCTTTCGATTGTTCCTTTGCAGTTTTTTGTGTAAAAATTTCATCAACTACATTACAAATACTATCTACATTATCTTCTTCACTTAGTAGTTCGACCTCGAAAGTATTTTGAGCATAGAAAGGAGCAATCCATTCATTACCGTCACAAAAAGCATCTAATTTTACTTTTCTTTCAATACCAGAAATTTGTGAACCTCTAGCATCTTTTAATGTGGTATTATCCTCGTCAGGATTAACAGGGAGTTCAAAAATTGACTTGTCTAAGTCAGTTAGAATAGCGCATTTTTTTTGCACCCTATCAGGATGAAATATTTGGGCAATATTTTTAAAGCCAGTAGAGCCAACATTGATAAGG
>JAHDBK010000603.1 GCA_020630455.1 Saprospiraceae bacterium | reverse complement strand
GACGGGCTGCTATCCTTCGCCGCGATGGAAATATTACTGCCGATCCGCATAGTCTGAAGCCTGTTCCTTTGGAAGGCGTTAATCCGGGGAATTATCATATTGCGATACGGCATCGCAATCATTTGGGTGTAATGACAGGGATTCCTGTTATTTTGGAGTAAGCGTCTTTGTTAGAACTGACCTGTTTTGAAAATGGGTTGGTTCTAGCAATTTATAGTTAAGTAATATGATAAGCTTCAAATTGAGGTTCAAGGAATTGATATTCGCATCAAACCATTTTATGAAAAGGACTATGTTTACCTTACTGATATTGCGGCTAAAACAGAGGGTGACAGTAAACAATTAATTCTCCGTTGGATGCAAAACGCTGATACACTACTCTTTTTGCAAGCTTGGGAAGAACTCCACAATCCTAATTTTAAAGTTATGGAAATGAATAACTTTAGATTAAAGCACTTAGAAAAACGATATTCTGCTACGCCTCAAAAATATATTAAACAGACAAATGCTATCGGCATTGTTTTTAAATCGGGGCGTTATGGCGGCACCTATGCACATAAGGAAATTGCCTTAAATTTTTGTTATTGGATTAGCCCGCAGTTTCAAGTTTATATGTACAAAGCATTCACAGCACTCCTAGAAGCGGAATATGACCGACAAAACCTAGAATGGCACATCTCCAAAATTACAGATAATATTGATAAAGTACGTAATCTTTTAGATACCATTCCAGGATAACAACTTGATAGAAACCGACTATTGAACGAAAATGAAAACAAGAAATAGTTCAATACCAAAAATCTGCTAAAATCAATTCCGCACTCGGTAATGACATAGATTTACACGCTCTATATCTAATGCTTTTGCTAACTTGCTCAAGTTTAAAGCGGGGCTTTCTGCTAGGAATTGTCGAAATTACTCAGATAAATATGGTGTATTCATAGCAGAAATATATGTACTTTTGACTCTATTTTTGTAGTCATATGTGTTTATATAAATAAGTTCTAAGCCAGCAAGAAAAAAACAAAATGAAAGTAACATTAAAGAATAGATACGAAATAGATACAGAGAAAAACCTTTTAGGTAAAGGGGGATTTGGTAGTATCTATAAATGTTATGATAACTTGTTAGAAAAGAGTGTCTCAGCCAAGATAGTAAATGCACCTGCTTATTACAGAGGCTCCATTTATAGAGAGTTTAAAGTTGTTGCTAAACTGCGTCACCAAAATATTATTGGCTATTACGATTTAATAGAAATTGAAAAAGGAGAGAATAAAGAAAAGCAATTTGCAATCCTAATGGATTTTGCTAATTATGGAACTCTCAGAGACTTGATTTATTCAAATAATTTGAGAGTTGATACTTTTACAGAACTCCTATTAGGAATTTTTGAAGGATTAAGATATATCCATAATCATGGAATAATTCATCGAGATTTAAAGCCGTCAAATATTCTAATTCATAAAGACAACATTACAGAAAAACTAACTCCATTACTGTCTGATTTTCTTTCCAGCCAATACCTAAAAGAAAATTATGATTCCTTTGAGTTTGAAGAAGTTGACCCTGAAAGAACCGTAATCTTAGGAACTATAGAATATATGGCTCCAGAGAGATACGATGATTTATCAGTAATCGGTCCAATGACTGATTTGTGGTCAATAGGAGTAATAATCTATGAGTTTTTCAAAAAAGAATTACCCTTTCAGTCAAGGAAAAATTCGACATTTTTAGAGATAGCTAAAAGAATAATAGAGGAAGAAATTGATTTATCAGGCATCCCGTCACCATTCAATGAAATAATAAAAATATGTCTCGTTAAAGATTTAAGTTCACGAGTTTCTGATGTTGAAATTCTTATCAAATTACTGACTAAAGCTCAAGGTTCAAAATTTGAAGACATCGAATTCAAAGAGGAAATAAAAGAAGATATAAGTAGAATCGAACTGCTTTCAATGGAGATTGAGGACAAATTCATCAAACAAGTTCAAGAATTGAAAAAAGAGATTGATGAATTAAAACGAGAGGAAAAAAGAGAACAATCATTTAATAAAAATAATTTATTCACTCTAATAAGAGACAATAGAATTGAAGACTGCTTTCAGTCATTAAGTGATTTTGAAGTAAATTTTAACCGAGATGAAAGAAAGTCCTTAATAATTCTTCAGAGTCAATGGAACGATATTAAACATAAAGAACGAGTTGGAATAGTAGGAGCTGGTGATGTTTTTATTCTCCATAATAAAATCAGAAATCACTTAATAGATTTT
>JAHDBK010000035.1 GCA_020630455.1 Saprospiraceae bacterium | reverse complement strand
TATCTTTTTAATTATTTTTCAATAGGTTTTTTCTCAAAATACTTTACTAATAAAGGATGTATAAATACGGCTAATAAAATAATAAACACTCCTAAGTAGAAAAACTCACCGACTTCCTCATTTTCATTAAAAAACAACCATGCTAAAACAATTCCATATACGGGTTCTAAATTAACTACAAGCGTAGAAGTAAAAGCGGATAAATGCCTCAATGCTCTTAGTCCTAAAACATAAGCAAAGGTCGTACATAATAATGCTAATATCAATAAATAAATCAAATCATTGATGCCTTGTGGTTGAAAAGGAGTATCTGAAACATACCTTTTAAAAATAGGGAATACAATACTTAAAAACAACCAACCACTACCCAATTCTACGAAGGTCATCGCCAAGGGATTTGTTTTGGGTTCTTTATCTATTATAGTTTTGTTGAGGATAGCAAATAAGGCAGCTAAAAAGGCAGAAGCCAATCCCATATACACGCCCATTAATTTATCAACGGGAATGAATTTGACCACTAAAAACATACCAGGTATTACAAAAAAACCAAGAGCTAATTCATACCAACGATGCTTGTATTTCATAATAATGGGTTCAAGAATAGCAGCAAAAAAAGAACCCGTAGCCATGCAAACCAAACAAATAGATACATTAGAGTATTTAATACTTCCAAAAAACAATACCCAATGGGTAGCCACTACTACACCCACCCCCATCATTTTTAAGATAGTTTTTCTAGGAATTTTAGGTAAGTTTTTCCATACTACTTTGAATAATAATAAACTCAAACAGGTTATTAGAACCCTCCACCAGACCAAAGCAATTTCTTCTAGAGTAATGAGCTTACCCAAAATGGCTGTAAAGCCCCATAAAAAAACAGCTAAATGTAATTCTAAATAAGAACGCTGAGTCTCTTTGGCACTTATAGTGCTAGCATCCATTTTTTCCATATAGGTAATTGATTGATATGAAGTACTTGATATTTTGTTTGTTCTGCTCCAAATGTCTCAGCACCTGCATCTCCCATCGCTGTATTAAAGTCCAAAGCTAATGGTTTGTTTGCATTGGATTGTATCATCATGTCATAGAGTTTCCAAAGGGCTTTTTTCCCTTGTTCTCCTTGATAAGAGGGCATTAGACTCAACATTTTTCCATTTTCAAAAGCAAAAAAATCAGCAGCGATGATTTTGCCATTTTTATCTTTAGCTACTGAACTAAAACCCGTTCCTCTATGCAAAATATTATAGATGATACGCATATAAGTATGGCGATGTGCTTCCTTAGATTTTGGATTACATTGCATATAAAAATCAGCGAGTGTTTCAGGCTTGACACCAGAATCCAAAATGATTTCGTTTTCCTCGTTTAAAACAGTTACTAGTTCATCACTATATTTTTTTTGAATCATTTCATAGCTTTGATTGAGCATCAGCTGATAATCCTTTAATTCAAAATGTGGAAAGTCCACAAAATTTCTATTAGAAATAGCATGATGAAAATGTACTTTAATATATTGATATTCTTTTGGAATATTTTCTATAAATGCCTGTATTCTTTTAGTAGATAATACATGAATAGAATATAAGCCTGCCTTGGGTAACAAATCAGGTTGATGCACTATTTCTGTATTAAAATAAAGAGATTTCTTTATAATTGGGAATACAGATTCATAGTCGCCTTCTATTAGACCATCCCATTCTTTAGCTACATTATCCAAATACCAAGTATATCCAAAAATATTAGAAGTACTAGAAAAATGAACGCAACTGTTCCATTTTACTTTATCTATTTCTTCTCTTTTTAGGTATTTGATTGTCATTATAAATGATTTTTTTGGACGATTAGATAATAAATTCTAATGTCTCTTTATTTACTTATCATTAGGGGCAATATAATAATGTCTTGCATTACTATTATTATCTAAAATAGCATTTGCTTCATAATAATCTCTAAATGTGGAAGCAAAAATAAGAAGAATAATTATCCCTATCTGTATGATTTTAAATTTTGTATTTTTTTCTTTATTAATAATAAAAATAAACATTCCAATTAATACTAGAATCAACAAATTAATAATCAATGGGTTTGCTCCTGAGAGAAAAAGATAATAAGGTCTTATAAAAAAGAGGGATAAAGACACAATCAAAATAATAATGGTGTTTTTCAGCTTTTTAATCATTATCAGATTGTTATTAAACAAAAAATGATTGTCCAATCGCTGCTTCTTTTCCTGTAGTTTTATTTATTATTTTATGTAAAAATGTTTTTTCATCTATCTGTTGAGCTTGGGAAACAATTTCATCATTGAATTGACATTCATTTTTATAAATAATATTCATTTTTTTCAAAATAGCATTTCGAAGAATATCCAGAGGAAGGACATCAAGCATTTTGGTAAGATAATGGATATTATTCAAATGTTCATTCCAGTCCAGTTCAAACCAACCGATTTGATATTTTTTTTCAAAATCAATTTGTTGAATAGTGGCTATCTTTTTATCGGGGCGTGGAAGCAATTCTACATCTGGCATTTTATAATCCCTAATAAATTGAGGAATAACCGTCATCTTTCTCTTAACGGTATCCATTAATAACCAAGTAGAGGAAGCACTAGCAACTAGGTTTCCTTTAGCATTATACACTTTAAAATCACGATAGGTAAATAATTTTTCAAAACCAGAGGGATGCGTTACAATTTTTATCTTTTCGCCAAGGGGAATAGGTTCAAGTAATTCCATCTTTTTCCTCATCAAAACCCAAGTGATTTGATGTTCTATTAAATCCCAATATGACAATTTTAAATGAAGGACATTTTGCATAGCTGCTTCATGCATCATCTTAGTTAAAGCCGCTAAAGTTAAATGCTTCTGGCTATCAATATCGTAAGTGCCAACGCTGTATTCTCCTTCGTAAATTAAATTCATAGCTTGATTAGAAGATTTTATTGTTGGTGATAATATCTAATAATAAAAAGAATTCTTTATATTTATAAACAACCTACCTCGTAAAATGCTTCAGCATAATGACTTCTTTATCGGTCAAATAACGCCATTTTCCTCTAGGTAAATCTTTTTTAGTTAGACCTGCAAAATATATTCTATCTAGTTTTTTTACTTCATATCCTAAGTGTTCGAATATGCGTCTTACGATTCTATTTCTACCTGAATGAATTTCTACACCCACTTCCATTCTTTTACTATCTTCAACATATCCTGCTTCATCAACTTCTATTCTTCCATCTTCTAAGTCTAATCCTTTGAGTAACTTTTCCAAATCTATTGTTGAAAAAGATTGATCAAGAGTAGCGTAGTATAATTTCTTCACTTCAGAAGAAGGGTGAGATAGTTTTTTAGCCAAATCACCATCATTGGTTAGGAGTAAGAGACCTGTCGTATTCCTATCTAATCGCCCAACGGCAAATACCCGTTCTTTACAAGCATTGGCTACGATATCTAAGACCGTTTTTCTACCTTCTGGGTCTTTGGCTGTGGTGATACAGTTTTTAGGTTTATTCATTAAAATGTAGACCTTTTTTTCTTCTATTTTAATGAGTTTATCCTCGAAATATACTTTATCTTTTTGCTGTACTTTATGATAGGGGACAGTAATGATTTTATTATTGACTTTTATTTTGCCGTCTTTGACATATTCTACTGCTTTACGTCTGGAGCAGATGCCACAAAGTGCGACATATTTATTCAATACAATACCATCTTCTGGAAATTCAAAAGTAGTATCTTCACGATTTTTATCTAAAGTGGGTTTGAAATCACTTTTTCTAAAATGTTTACTCGGCTTGGTCGTCTTTTTTCTGTTCGGCTTTTTCCTCATTGTTAATATTTATTTCTATAGCTCCTTCTTCTAATTGTTTTTCTTCAATAGCAAGTCCCTCACCAATCATATTATCTTCACTAGAAAAATCTTTCAATTGTGGTAAATCTTTAACGGATTTTAAACCAAAATAATCCATGAATTTTTCGCTAGTTCCATATAATAATGGTCGCCCAGGTTTATCGCTCCGTCCTATGATAGCAATCAAATCTTTTTCTAATAATTTTTGGATAGAATAATCACAACTTACTCCTCGAATTGCTTCTGCTTCCGTTCTTGTACACGGCTGTTTATAAGCAATAATAGAAAGCGTTTCCAAAGCAGCTACAGACAATCTCCTTCTTGCATTTTGCTTCAAAAGTACACTTATAGTATGATGAAAAGCCCCTTTGGTCATGTATTGATAACCTCCTGCTATTTCGACTATTTCAAAAGGATATTCTTCAGATTGATATTTTAATAAAATAGATTCTAAAGCTTCTTCTAATAATTTTTTCTTTACTTTAGTTTCCATACTTTGCTCCAAGCAGGATTTAATATCTGAAGCACTAATTGGTTCTTCACTTGCGAATATAATGGCCTCTATGTGTTGTTGTATTTTTTCCATTATTAATATTAAAAAACAAGTAATAATAAGAGCATGTTTAAATTTAACATTTTAAATATGCTCTAAAGAAAATTTAACTGCTCCTAAAAGATGGCAGAGCTTTATTATTACTTGTTGCTTTTTATAATTTTTCTAATAAAAATGTAGTCATTTTTTTATATAAATGTAAACGAGTCAAACCTCCATAAATACCATGATTTTTATTAGGATAAAATTCTGAATCGAATGTTTTATCTGCATGAATCAAGGCATCAGCCATTTCGGTTGCATTTTGAAAATGTACATTATCATCTGCAATACCATGAACTAATAAGTAATTTCCTTTTAATTTATCAGCAAAATTGACAGGAGAATTATCTTTATAACCATCAGGATTTTCTTTAGTATCTCGCATATATCTTTCGGTATAAATAGTGTCATACCATTTCCAGTTAGTAACAGGAGCAACAGCAATTGCTGCTTTAAAAACATCATTGCCTTTTAAGATGCACAAAGAAGAAAGATAACCACCATAGCTCCAACCAAAAATGCCAATTCTATCCGCATCTATATAATCTTGTTTGCCCAACCATTTAGCTGCTGCAATTTGGTCAATTGTTTCGTATTTTCCCAATTGTAAATAAGTCATTTTTTTGAATTCTTCACCACGGCCTCCTGTACCTCTATTATCTACACAAGCAATCACGTATCCTTGTTGAGCCAACATCTGAAACCACCAATAATTAAAAGCATTCCAACTATCAGTTACTTCTTGACTACCTGGACCGCCATATTCATACATAAATAAAGGATGTTCTTTATTTTTATCAAAATTAGGAGGCTTAATCATCCAAGCATTTAATGTAATATTATCTTCGGTTTTGATTTCGAAAAACTCAACAGGCTGTACATTATGTGCTACCATTTGTTTTTTTAGTTGAGTATTATCTTCCATTGCCCTTACTAATTTACCTTTTCTATCATATACATTGTATGATGGAGGTTCGTTAGCAGAAGAAAAATTATGAACGTAGTAATCAAATGTACTGCTGAATTGAGCTCCATTCCAACCTTTTTTACTGGTTATTTTTTGAGCTTTTCCTTTCTTCATTGAGATACTATAAATATATCTTTCCATAGGGGATTCTTCAGTAGATTGGTAATAGATTAAACCATTTTTCTCATCTACGCCATAGAAAGAAGTCACCTCCCAATTTCCCTTGGTAATTTGTTTTTCTACTTTACCATTCATATTGTATAAATAGACATGGTTGTATCCGTTTTGTTCGCTAGTCCAAATGAATTGCTTACCATTTTTGAGGAAAGTCAAATTATCATGAATATCGATATAATATTTATTTTCTTCTTTTAATAATAATTGAGTCGCTCCGCTTTCTGCATTTGCCAAAAGTAATTCTAATTTATTTTGCCAACGATTCATTTTGAAAACACAGAGCTGATTAGGGTCTTGTGTCCATTTTAATCTAGGAATATATTCATAATCAGAACCGATATCTACGGGTACTGTTTCTCCATCGTCTAATTTGTAAATAAAAGCATTAACGACGGAATTTTTTTCTCCTACTTTTGGATATTTAAACGTTTCATATTCAGGGTATGCTCCATCATTATATAATGTCATTGTGAACTCTTCAACATCAGATTCATCAAATGAAAGATAAGCTATTTTTTTACCGTCAGGTGACCACCAAAAAGCCCTTGCAAATGAAAACTCTTCTTCATATACCCAATCCGTTGAACCGAATATTAATTCATTTTTTGTACCATCAATAGTCAATTGGTTTTCTTTTCCAGATTTTAAATCTTTATAGTATAAATTGTTTTCAAAAACATAAGCTGCTTTGCTAGCATCAGGAGAAAAAGTAGCATATTGTACCTTTCCTAAGTCTGATAATTTTTGTAATTTTTTAGTATTAAAATCATAAGTATAGAAAACTGCTCTGCTTGAACGGCGATAAATACTTTCAGTTTCAGATGAAATCATAATTTTTGATTCATCACTATTGAATGAATAACTATCAATGGATTCTAATTCGCTTCCTTCTACTTCTTTTAGATTAAAAATAGTAGCCACTTCTTTGCCTGTGGTGATGTCGTATTTTATAATTTGTGTACCATCTCCTTCAAGTCGTGTATAGTGTTTTCCATCATTTAAAAAGTTAAAACCAGGAACAGAACGAGGATAGAATTGGTAGGTTTTCCAGATTTTATCGAGAGTGATTTCCTGCGATTTTTGAGCAAAAACAATAGCAGGTAGAATGAAAAATATAATTAATAAACGAGTTTTCATAAAGAGTTCTTTTTATTATTTTAATAATTTATGGATAGGCAATAGACTTTAGATATTAGGATTTTAAACAATAAATCAAATATTAATAACTCCATTACTTATCAAAAAGATTTATAAAGATATTATAAGTTATTTGATTATTGAAATTTTGTGAAAGGAGATAATTAAAATTATTTTCCAAATTCAAAATCAATATATTTTAACATCAGTTTTTAAAATTATTATAATAAAAAAATATAAAATGATAAATTAGTGTTTTACTTACTCTGCTAAACTAAATAAAAAATGAAACACTTACTTTTCCTTATATTAATTTTAATCTCAAATCAAGTTTTTAGTCAAAACATCAATAAAGATTCACTTTTAAACGAGTGGAATAATAAGCAGTTAAATGATACTATAAGGCTACAGTCACTAGATAAATTGGCATTCGACGGTTTCGTTTCTACGGCACCTGATTCTACGATATATTATGCAAAAAAAGGACTTATCCTTTCTAATAAATTGAATTTTGGGGAATTTCAAGGAAAATTTAATTATTCTATTGGAGTAGCCAATTATGTTAAATCTAACTTTGATACTGCTGAGGTATATTTTATAAGAAGTAATGAATTATTTAAAAAAAATAATGCAACCCCTATGTTGTACACTTCTTCACGTATGTTGGCTGGTGTTTTTAAAGAAAAAGGAAAAAATCAAGAAGCTTTAGATATACTTTTTCAACTAATAAATGATTATGGTAAATTAGCAAGTAAACCGAGATTGGCTAATACATATTCTGATATTGGGGCTAATTATATAGCTGTTTCTAAATATGAAGAAGCAAAGATATATTATATAAAAGCTCTTGATTTATTTAATGAAGATAAAAATACAAATGTAGCTAATTTACACTTACGTTTAAGTAATTTATATAGAAAATTGAATGATAAAGAACTTGCTTTAAAACATAGTTTACTATGTCTAAAAAATGCAGAAGAAAATAATAATGATTATCAAAAAGGACTTGCATTAGGTAATTTAGCAAATTTTTATGACCAATATAGTGAATATTCTAATGCTTTAGAATATCATATAAAGGCTATAGAACTATATAAAAAAATGGACAATAAAAAAGAATTGGCAAAACAATTTAATAATATAGGTAATACTCATCTTAGACTAGAAGAATATGATAAAGCAATATATTATTATAATGAATCTTTAGTGATTAAAAAAGAACTGGGGTACGAAAAAGGCATGTCCATAAGCTATCTAGCTCTAGGTGCTGTCTATACACATTTAAGCAATTTGAAAAAAGCAAATGAATATTATATTAAAGCATTAAAAATCATGGAAAAAATTGGCAATGAAGATGAAATTGCTATACTTTATGCAAATATTGGAAACAACTATAGTTCACAAAATTTTAATGAAAAAGCCATAGAATATTACAATAAAAGTATTCATACTTCAAAAGCAATAGGTGAGTTGGGTGAAAAAAATCTCGCATTTGCAATTATAGGACTTGGAACTATTGCTTCCAAAGAAGAAAATCATGAACAAGCCATTAATTATAATAAAGAAGCCTTAGCCATTAGCGAAAAAATTGAAGACAACATAAATAGAATTATTTGTCTAAATAATTTAGGTCATGAGTATATAAAATTAAAACAATATAATAAGGCTAAAGAATATCTTCTGAAAGCATTAGAACTAATTGAAAAGCAAGACTTTGATGACATCAAAAATATTTCTTCTACTTATCGTCATCTTGGTAATTTATATCTTGAATTAAAGAATTACTCCAAAGCACAACAATATGCAAATCGAAGCCTTACATTAGCTAAAAAAATAGAAAGTATTAAACATATAAAAGATGCATCAGAATTACTCTATAAAATTCACAAGGAATTAGGTAATAAATCAAAAGCATTTGATCATTATGAAATGTACATTTTAATGAAAGACAGTTTATTAAATGAGGAAAACCAAAGATTGCTTTTACAAAAAGAATACGAGTATAATTATGAAAAACAATATTTAGCAGATAGCTTATCCTTTGCCAAGGAACAAGCTATTAAAGATTTAGAAATAGCAGAACAACAAGCCAATATAAGTAAACAAAGAATTGCTTTATTTTCGAGTGGAATAGGACTATTATTGGTTGGTTTTTTATCCTTTTTTATTTATAAAGGGAAAAAACGTTCAGACGAACTATTGCTCAATATATTGCCTTATGAAACGGCACAAGAACTCAAGCGAAAAGGTTCGGCAGCAGCCAAAGAATACGAAAAAGTAACCGTTCTCTTTACCGATTTTAAAGGATTTACCCAAGCAGCTAGCCGCATGTCTCCAAAAGAATTGGTCGCAGAAATAAACGAATGTTTTAAAGCATTTGACCAAATAACAGAAAAGTATAAAATTGAAAAAATTAAAACCATTGGCGATGCTTATATGGCAGCTAGTGGCCTTCCTACCAAAAATCAAACCCATCCACAAGACGTTGTGAATGCTGCAATAGAAATTCGTGATTTCATGCTTGATTTAAGAAAAAGAAAAGGCGAAAACACCTTTGAAATTAGAATAGGCATACATACAGGACCCGTCATTGCAGGAATAGTAGGCATCAAGAAATTTCAATACGATATATGGGGCGATACAGTTAATATTGCTTCAAGAATGGAAAGTAATAGTCAAGCAGGAAAAATTAATATTTCCCATGCTACCTATGAATTGGTCAAAGACCAATACAACTGTGAATATAGAGGTGAAATCCAAGCAAAAGGTAAAGGTTTGGTAAAGATGTATTTTGTTGATAGTAAATCTTAATTTTTTTTATTATTCCTCTATTTTTAATAATAAGACACCCGCTTCAATGTTTTCATTGGCAGCTACATATACTTCGGTGACGGTGCCACTGACATCTGCTTCAATAGTAGTTTCCATTTTCATGGAACTTAAAATGACTAAGGCATCACCTTCTTTGATACGGTCTCCTTCTTTGACCAGTACTTGTAATACTTGGGCGGGAATATGAGATTGGTATGTTCCTTTTTCTCGAGCTATTTCCTTTTCAGGGAATCGATTTTTAAGGCGAAGTACTTGACTTCCCATTTCTATATTGTGTGTAAAATATTCATTTTTATTATTAATAAAAATATTAAAATTATAAAGAGAATTCTTTATAATTTCTTGATTATTGTCATTGATTATAAATTGAATATTATTATCAATAGTATTTAAAAGCTCACATTGATATTCATTATTATTAATATGAATATTAAAAATATTATTAGAATATTTATAATGAATAGTATATTCTTCGCCTAGTATAGTATACGTTTCTTGCTGTGCTTGATAGAAATTATTTCTCCAAGCTGAGGGCATGTTTTTTAATAATGTTCTTTTTGCTTCTCTTTTTTGCCAGCGATATAATAGGCAAGCAATTAGTGCTGAATCTTGATTGATGCTTTCTTTTTTATAATTGAAATGATTTTTGAGGAAGTGGGTATCATAATTTCCTTCAAAAAATTGGTCGTTTTCAAATAATGCTTTCAAGAAATCTTGGTTGGTAGTCAAACCTAAACACTGGATTTGTTCAAGAGCGAAGTGCATTTTACGATGAGCTTCTTCTCTAGTAGGAGCATGAGTAATTATTTTAGCAATCATCGGGTCATAAAAGACCGATACTTGTGAACCGCTTTGTACACCTGTTTCTATTCTTAAGCCTTGCATTTTAGGGCAAGACCAATTTAGAATCGTACCTGTTGCTGGCATGAAATCATTTTCTGCATCTTCCGCATATAGTCTGCATTCTACAGCATATCCATTGGCACGAATGTCTTCTTGTTTTAAGGACAACTCTTTGCCTTCTGCGACTTCAATTTGCAATTGAACTAAATCAAGCCCTGTAATTTCCTCAGTAACGGGATGTTCTACCTGAAGTCTGGTATTGACTTCTAAAAAATAAAATTGTCCATCATTGGCTAAAATAAATTCAACCGTACCAGCATTATCATATTCAATAGCTTTGGCTGCTTGTACAGCGGCTTCTGCCATTTGATTTCTCAATTCATTGTCCAAGGCAGAAGAAGGAGATTCTTCAATTATTTTTTGATAACGCCTTTGAATACTACATTCTCTTTCTAAAAGATGAAAGTAATTGCCGTGTTTGTCACCTAATATTTGAAATTCAATATGCCTAACGGAAGGAAAATAACGTTCTATAATTAATTCATCATCTCCAAAAGCATTTTTAGCTTCTCTTTGAGCAGCATCAATGGCGTTTTTGAGTTCTTTTTCTTCATTAACAATTCGCATTCCTTTGCCTCCGCCTCCTGCCGTTGCTTTTAATAACAAAGGAAATCCAACTTGAAGAGCCTGTTCATATAAGTAATCTTTAGATTGGTTTTCTCCTTGATAACCTGGAACAGTAGGGACATTATGTTCTTGCATAATGGCTTTCGCCAATGATTTTGAACCCATTTGTTCAATCGCCTTGGGATGAGGACCTATGAATATGATGTTTTCTTTTTGACACTTTTTTGAAAATGTGGCGTTTTCTGATAAAAAGCCATAGCCTGGGTGAATGGCATCAGCCCCTGATTGATGAGCTGCCTTGATAATTTTATCAATATCCAAATAGGATTGAGCAGGTTCATTTCCTCCTATACCAATTGCTCCATCTGCTTCTTGTACATGTAATGCATTTTTATCAATATCAGAAAAAACAGCAATGCTTTTTATTCCCATTTTTTTACAAGTGCGAATTATTCTACATGCAATTTCTCCTCGGTTGGCTATAAGTATCGTTTTTATCATTTCAGTACTCAATTATCAGTGAAAAGTTATCAGTTAATGAGTGTTCAATTATCAATGTATGAGCAAATATAAAGAAATCTCTTTATTAAAATTGATTTTTGTAAAGTCTGCCGTCTATTGTTTTAAAACTATCCATTATCTCCAAAGTGTACCCAACCTTGAGCTTTTAATGGGTGTAAATTCCCCCCTTTAGTTCTCAGTTGAATTCCTTCAGATGCTTCTTTAATTTCTCCACAAATATAGATGTCAGGCATGAATTTTACCTTGTCTAAATCATTCGGATTTATTGTAAATAATAATTCATAATCTTCGCCTCCGCTTAGCGCACAAGTGGCAGGGTCTAACTTGAAATCAATAGCCTGTTTTTGTACATCGCTTCTAATAGGAATGCCGCTTTCTTCTAATAAAGCCCCGACCTTAGATTGTTTACAAATATGAAATAATTCAGATGCCAATCCATCTGAAATGTCAATCATAGAAGTAGGAATCAATTGTGCTTCGGGAAAGAATTTTTCAATCATATCTTTTCTAGCTTCTGGTTTCAATTGCCTATGAATAATATAATCGTTTTTACCCAAATCTGGTTGTACTCCTGGATTGGACAAATATATTTGTTTTTCCCGTTCTAAAATTTGTAAGCCTAGGTATGCTGCTCCCAAATCACCCGTTACACAAAGAATATCGCCTACTTTAGCTCCATTCCTATAAGCCAATTTATTGACTTCTCCTTCTCCAATTGCAGTAATACTCATAAAAAGTCCTTTGTTTGAAGAAGTAGTATCTCCTCCAATCAAATCTATATTGTAATAATCACAAGCGGCTCTGATACCTGAGTATAATTCTTCTAATGCTTCCACTGAAAAACGATTTGAAATAGCTAAAGATACTGTAATCTGCTTGGGAATAGCATTCATAGCATAGATATCAGACAAATTTACCACTACTGACTTATAGCCCAAATGCTTCAAAGGAGTATACATCAAATCAAAGTGAATGCCTTCTGTCAGTATATCTGTAGAAACAACAGTCGCTTTATTTTTATAATTGATGACTGCTGCATCATCTCCTATTGATTTTATAGTAGAGATATGTCTTATTGGAAATTGTTCTGTCAGATGTTCAATCAATCCAAATTCTCCAAGCGTATTGACATCTGTTCTTTTTTGTTCCATATTTTATTAGTATTGAGTACAGAGTAGAGAGTACTGAGTACTTTGTGTTTTTAGCTTTTTTTCTTTTTAGGTGGTTCTGGTACAGGGTCAAAATGTTCGTGTTTTGCCCAAGGGTGACATCTCAAAATTCTTTTAATACCTAAATATGTTCCTTTAAAAATTCCCCATTTCATTACCGCTTCCATCATATATTTCGAACAAGTTGGATGGTACCTACAAGTAGCAGGTGTCATAGGCGAAATCAATGTTCTATACAATAAAACAGGTAATAAATATATTTTCTTGATTAAATTATACATAAGAAGAGTACTAAGTACAAAATATAGCGTAATAAGCACATACAAAGTACTCATTACGCTATAATATTTTATACTAAAAATTTAATATTGTATTTTCAATAATATCACAACATTCGTTCAATTGTTCTTCGGTCATTACTAGAGGTGGAGCGAAACGAATGATATTTCCATGAGTGGGTTTTGCTAATAGTCCATTATCACGTAAAGCGACACAAATATTCCAAGCGGTTTTAGATGTTTCACTATCATTAATTACTATAGCGTTTAATAAACCTTTTCCTCTTACTAAAGAAACCCAATCAGATTTTTCTACTAATTGACTCATTCTATTTCTAAAAATCTTCCCTAAATATTCCGCTTTTTCTGCTAAGTTTTCATTTTGAACTACTTCTAAAGCGGCTATTGCTACTTTGCAGGCCAATGGATTTCCTCCAAAGGTAGAACCGTGTTCTCCAGGACGAATACACAACATGATTTCATCGTTAGCTAAAACGGCTGAAACAGGGATTACTCCTCCTGATAAGGCTTTGCCCAATACCAATATATCTGGCTTTACATTTTCATGTTCACAACAAATGAGTTTACCTGTTCTAGCGATACCTGTTTGCACTTCGTCAGCAATGAATAAAGCATTGTATTGTTGACATAAATCATAAGCTCCTTTTAGGTATCCGTCATCTGGTACATAAACTCCAGCTTCTCCTTGAATAGGCTCTACCATAAAACCTGCAATATTAGGATTAGATTTCAAGGCATTTTCTAATGCATCCAAATCATTATAATCTATAATCTCATAACCAGGAACATAAGGACCAAAACCGCCACGACTATCTGGGTCAACAGATGCTGATATTGCACCCAATGTACGACCGTGAAAATTGCCGCTCGCAAAAATAATTACTGCTTTATTTTCTTCTACTTTTTTGACCTCATACGCCCATTTTCTACATAATTTGATGGCTGTTTCTACCGCCTCTACACCAGTATTAATAGGTAATATTTTATCATATCCAAAATAATCAGACATATACTTTTCATAGACTCCTAAAGCACTATTATAAAAAGCTCTAGAGGTTAAGGTCAATCTGTCTGCTTGTTCTTTTAAAGCATTGATAATATGAGGATGACAATGTCCTTGATTAACGGCAGAATAAGCAGATAAGAAATCATAATATTTCTTTCCTTCCACATCCCATACATATACTCCTTCTCCTCTATCCAAAACGACTTCTAATGGGTGGTAATTATGAGCACCGTATTTGTCTTCCATTGCAACGAGTTGCTTAGAACTCAATGATTTTTCTACTATCATAAGGAATTATTTTTATATAATTTGAAAATATATCGCAAGATAAGAGTTTTATAGC
>JAHDBK010000602.1 GCA_020630455.1 Saprospiraceae bacterium | reverse complement strand
AAAAGATTTCTATGCACAATTAAATACACCTGATATTAATTTGAAAGAATCATACGATAGAGGAAAGTGGATATTAAAGATATTTCTAAAAGAAGCGGTTGATATCAAATTGTATTTAATTTCTAATAAAGGAAAACAAATTATTGTTGGTCCATTAGAAAAAGATAAAATGTATTATCATTTATTAAATTTTATTAATAAAAAATAAAAATGCAAAACAAAAAAATAGCCATTATTGGTTGCGGAAACTTAGGAACTTCGATTTTGAATGGATTATTGGAAAAAAAAGTACTTGCTCCTAATAATATCCACGTAACCAAAAGAAATATTTCTACACTTAAAGAATTTGAAGCAACAGGTATTCATATTAGTGATAATAATGAATTAGCGGTAAAAAATAGTGAGATTTTAATCATTGCTCTTAAACCTTATAATGTAGTAAAAGAGCTAGAAAAATTAAAAGACTGCATTCATGAAAACCACATTATAGTTTCGTTGGCAACAGGTATTACTATTCATGAGATTGCCAATGTAGTGGGTGATATAGAGATATTTAGAGCGATGCCTAATACTGCTGCAGATGTGAGCGAGTCCTTGACTTGTTTGTGTAGTAATTCTACAGATAAAAACACTAAGGATACGATTAATTATATTTTTGATACTATAGGAAAAACCATTCATATTGATGAAGCATTAATGGAGTCAGCGACTGTTTTGGGTGCTTGTGGAATTGCTTATGTACTTAGATTTATTAGAGGAATGATTCAAGGGGGAATCGAAATTGGTTTTGATGCCAAAACGGCTGGAGAAATTGTAAATCAAACCGTAAAAGGTGCAGCAGAATTATTGATTAGACGAAAAGAACATCCTGAATATGAAATTGATAAAGTAACTACTCCCAAAGGTTGCACCATAGCTGGACTCAATGAAATGGAGCATAATGGATTTAGCTCTGCATTAATTAAAGGAATAACTACTTCTTATAAAAAGATTGAAAAATAGATGTTATTTATTTTAAAATTTAAAATTTAAAACCATGAAAAAAATTATTTTTTTAATTTGTGTGTTTTTATCTACACAAATCAATGCTCAAATAAGCGGTAATCAAGCTTATTCTAATTCAAATTATAATTATTCTTATAATAATAATCCAAGTGCTAGAAAAAATACAATCGTAGGTATAACGGATTCTACTTATACCATTAGCTCTTCTATTCTGATGAATAAATTGCCTGATTTTTATATGATTACCTTAGGACTCAATCAAGAAGAGAAAACGATTCCCGAATGTAATCAACAAATCAATAAAAGGATAAAAGCCTTGAAAACAGATTTAAAATCTATTGATATAAAAGAAGAAGATGTGTATGTAGATTTTATAAGTCAAACCAAAATTTACGACCATGTAGTTGAAGGAAAAAATGTTGAGCAAGTAGAAACAGGTTTTGAAATAAAGAAAAATGTAATCATTAAAATGAAGAATATAGACGATTTTGATGCATTGATAGAGTTGAGTGCCAAGCAAGAAATTTATGATATTGTTAAAGTAGAATATATTAATGATGATGTAGATGAAATTTATGAGGAGATGTATAAAGAAGTGATTACATTCATAGAAAAGAGAAAAAACTTATATCAAAAAACTACGGATATTCAATTTGAGAATAATAAAAGGATAGTAGGTGATAATTTTTATAGTATTTATCCTAAAACTCAATATAAGCAATACACTGCATTCGAATCCAGTAATTTATATACATACAATTCTCATTATTCTGAATCATATCATAGAAAAGAAGCTAGAAAAAATAAAACTTTTTATTATGATGGTTTAGGTCATTCTGGATATGATAAGGTAATTAATAGTCATATTCCCAATGTAAGTATTCAATATGTTTTGATGATAACAGTTGTTTATGATATTAAATAAATAATAAAGAAAACTCTTTATCTTTAATAAAAAAGCCGATTGCATAATTATGTAATCGGCTTTTTTATTAATTCTTATCAATTATAAAATTATAATTTTAAAAACTTCAAAATTTGCATATCATCACCATTTTGAACAGAGATAAAGTAAGTACCTCTTTCAAATTTAGAAATATCAAAGTTGAAAGAATTCAATCCTTCTTGAGTAATTTTTTGATATGTATTGATTGTTCTACCAGAAATATCATTAATATTAATAATCGCCTCACCCGCTTGAGCGGTATTAATCTGAAGATTAATTTCAGCTTGAGCAGGATTAGGGAATAAAATATAAGCATTATCGCTGAAT
>JAHDBK010000034.1:4185-14408 GCA_020630455.1 Saprospiraceae bacterium | reverse complement strand
AAAATTTTCAAAAAAGCATGGCTGCAGATGTAGAAGAATTAATAATTGCAAAAGGATACAGAATAAAAGGTCCTTATGAGAGTAGTGATGAAATGATATATTCAGATAAAAATGACTCTCATATGTTATTGAATATTGAAATAGCTCCTGATTTCACAAATATAAATGGTAAATGGAAGCCTTCTGGTATTGGTGCAGCTACAGATATTAAATATAAATATGTAGGTTCATTAACAATACAAGGTAAAATAAATATGTACGGTATCGAACCGATGACAAATCAAAAGATATGGATTAAAAGTGTTGCTATACCTCCAGTTTCAAATATTGATATCCATACCGAAGGAAAATATAACAGTATAGAAATAAAAAATGAAACGATTCTCTATCAAGACCCAGGTATTTACAATCCAATTGGGAGAGCTTTGGCAAAAAGCTATGAAAGCATGATGTCCAAAATTGAAGCTCATCTTGACCCTAGAGAATTAGAAACTTTAAAACCTGAAATTGCTAAATTAAAAGAGAAAAAAGGATATTAAATCCAATTGGTCAAAAGCATCAAATAATAAAGATATTTATTATTTGATCTTTTGGCGATTTTTCAATTAAAAAAACATAAAATGAATACTAATCAAAAAAAAGGAGTAGGATTTATCATAACTGGAATACTACTATTGTTTATAATCCCACAAATATTAAATATATTTAATATATATATAGGGGGAGTTGTAAATCTTTCGATAACAATAATTTCTTTAATTTTAGTTGGTTTTGGAATTAGATTTTTAGTTTTAAATAACGAAACTCAAAGCCACAATGGGTTTAAACAAGATTCTGTTGACTCCATAAACAAACAAATAAATTCATATCAAAATTATTCCGACAACAATAAAGTCGTGAATGTTAATTTGACAGGTGGAATTATAGGACTTATTGGTGATTCTCCACATAATGCCTTAAACAGAAGAATTAAAATTGAGAATGAAAATGGTTGGAAAGTGGTACAAATCATTCCTTCTTCAAGTGGAAACATTTTGATAATCATATTAAGAATGCTACTCCTTATCCTTACCTTATTTTTTTATACTACAAGCAATGGATATTATTTAATACTTGAAAGAAATCACAATGAATAACAACAATGAATACGCTCTTTATCTCGCAGAATTAATCATTTTCTGTGTTTTTATCTTTTTCATTTATCAATATTTAGAAGTAATAATCTCTTTATGTGCTAATATCATCTATTTGATTTTAATAATTGGATTAATAATAATGTTACCATTTATATTATTCAAAGTTCATAAAATATTATATAAAAAAATCAAAGGACTATAATCAATAACAAAACCTCTTTATCATTTACCCATTTTTAACTTAAAATAAAACTATTATGATTTACAAAATTATTCCTTTTCAAGCGAATGTAAGTTCGGGAAGTTCAAGTGGAACAGTAGCTAATCAGTTACAAGTAGTTGTTGACCAAATGTCAGATCAAGGCTGGGATTATCAAGGTATGGAAGCCATATCTACTTTTGTTCAAGGTTCAAGTGGATGTTTTGGCATTGGAGCAAAACCAGGGCATGAAGTGTCTGTACAAGTCTTAGTTTTTTATAAAAAAGTAATTTAAAATGCTAAGAATAATAATATTAGTAGGAATCAGACTATATTGGCTGATTCCTGCTAAAAAAAGAAGAAAATGTATTTTTAATGAATCTTGTTCTATACACGTGTATAAAAAAGCACAAGAAAATGGCTTTATATCAGGTTTAAAAGCACTAAAAACTAGATTCAAACAATGTAGAAGCGGATATATCTTTTATACAAGTCCAGATAAAAAGGAATGGTGTATTTTGGTTGACCAATCCATAGTTCCCAAAGATGACATTAGACAAAATTATAAAGAGCATGTTTAAAAGGAAAATAAGAGTACTTATTTAATAACTACTAATATTTATTTCATCTTTCATAAAATATTGTATCAAATATTCTGGTCTTTTCACCCAACTAAAATGATTTAAATTTGGAATTCCATAATTTTGTTTAGAAAATTCGAGGTGTTTGGAATTGGGAAATTTATTTAAGAATGCTTTGGCTGGTGCTGAAGGGGCCATATCATCTCCTTCTAATGTAATAAAAACGATGGGATTAGTACATTGGCTCATTAATAATTCATCATCATGATAGGCTTGGGGCATATTATAATTTCCTGTTTTAGCTGTTTTAGACCAATTTTGCATAAGTCCTTTGGCTTCTCTTCCTCCAAATCCAAAGATTTGACCAGGATAGTAGCCCCATATTGTACTAATTATATTAATAATATAAGCAGCAAATAATACTTTATATTTTTGATTTCCAAAATGTCTATAATCCACATTACAAGAAGCAATTCCCGTTACTTGATGAATGATTTGAGGAAAACGTCCCATCAGCACTCCTCCTAATTGTCCGCCCAAACTATGACCGATAATATGTACTTTTTCAAATCCTTTTTTTATAAGAGTATCTATAACATCTTTAATATCTTGTAATAAATTTTCATAATAAAAATTCACTCCTCTTTTGGCCCTTACACTAGAATCTCCATTACCTCGCCAATCTATTAAAGCAATATCATTGACATTTTTAGCGAATTGTTCTGCTAATATAGTATAGAAACTTGCTCTAACACCCAATGCAGGTAATAATAAAAATATTTCTTTATTATTAGTATTATCTTTTCTATATAAATGGATAATATTAGTAGCGCTATCTTCATGTTTTATATCTATTTTTTCAATTGGCATCTGATTTGTGAATTATTTAATTAACATAAAAAAGAGTATATTTGCAGACAAACTTCATAATCAAAAATACAAACATACTTTAAATTTTAATTATTCAAAGAATAAATACAATTAATAGAATAATGAGAGTACTTATATTCATTCCTTTATTTTTATTATTAATAAATAAAACATCAAATGGTCAAACAGACCCAACCCAACCCAACATTTTACTAATCATTGCAGATGATATGGGACATGACTATATGAATGGATATCAAAGTAATACTTTAATGCCTACTACTCCTAATTTAGACGCTCTAAGAGCGAGTGGTGTTACTTTTATGAATGCTTGGGCTACGCCCCAATGTACGACTACTAGAGGGACAATAATGAGTGGGAAATATGGTGTAAATAGTGGTGTACAAAATGTTCCAGACAACTTAGACCTAATTCATAAATCCATTTTTACAGAATTGGCGATACAAAACTCAAATGCTTATGATGGTGCCGTAATTGGCAAATGGCATATTTCTGACCCCATAGATTATAATCACCCTACTCAACATGGTGTAGATTATTATACAGGTGTTTTTAATTCTCAAGTAAATGATTATTATGATTGGGATAAGGTAGTAGGTGGAGTTCTACAAAATGAAACGGAATATGTAACTACCAACCTAACTAATGAAGCAATTACATGGGTTAAAGATAGGACTAATCCTTGGTTTTTGTGGTTAGCACATGTTGCTCCTCATGGTCCTGAACATGATCCTCCTCCAACACATCATACGATTAATCCAATTTCAAGCAGGAATAGAAAGTACGTTGCTATGATAGAAGCTATGGATTATGAAATAGGAAGGTTATTGGATAGTATCCCTCAACCTGTTTTGGACAATACTATGATTATTTTTATTGGTGACAATGGAACGCCTACCGCTTTTCTACAAAACTACCCCGCCAATAGAGGTAAATCTACCCTTTACCAAGGAGGCTTGAACGTTCCCTTTGTAGTGTCGGGCAAAGGCGTCACTAGAGTTGGAGATACAGAAAATGCCCTCATTAATGTAACGGATATATATGCTACTATTCTCGAACATGCTGGAGGCAGTCTCCCCGGGGGGATTTACAATAGTTTTAGCTTTTATGATTTATTAAGCAATCCTGCTGCACAAAAACGACCCTATAATTATATTGATTTTGAATTAACAGGAACAGGAGGGAGTGATTTTACTATTAGAGATAATCAATATAAACTGATTCAATATTCAAGTGGAGTCCAAGAATTTTATGATTTAATTGCAGACCCAATGGAATTGAATAATTTATTGGATGGCACTTTAAGTATTACCGAACAGGCGGCTTTTGATGATTTAGAGTTAGAAGCGGTATATATTCGTACGGATTGGTCTTGTAGAGATTTGATTGAAAATGGCATTGAAACATCTATTGATATTGGAGGAACTTATTGTGGTATTATACCCGTTTGTACCTTTGACAATTCTACTAGCACCACTAATATAGGTTGTTGTTTGACTCCTACAACAAGTGATTATTATTCTGAAGCAATTTATAATGATACTAGAATAATATCAGCTGCAGATATTCCAAATCACGATTATTGTAAAACAGGTGCACATGTCCTTAATCCAATGAATTATGTTTTTGAAGTAGATGCTACCCCAACGATTGCCGCTAGTCCAACCTCAGTATTAAATATAAGTAATAATCGTCCTAGTTCATATTTTGGAATTGGATTGAATGGTGTATTAATAGCTCCTGCCCCTGCTACTCCTTTTATTTATGAAAATCCTAATACAGGAGAATTCAATTGGGATTGGGTATATGAACCTACTAATAACCAAGGAGCTGGCCCCAGTTTAGTTGGATTAGATTGTGCGTCTGCACATATAGGTGGACAAGGCTATCACTATCATGGTAATATGTTTGAATGGGCTGAAAATATACAAGCAGGATTGAGCACTACCTCTACCCCACCCGCTGGTCCTATCCAAATCGGTTGGGCTGCTGATGGATATCCTATAATCTACAGATTTGGACCTGATGGAGTTGGAGGATTAGCATTATTACAACCCAGTTATCAACTCAAAGCAGGAGATAGACCAGGAGATGGGGTTAATGCTCCTTGTGGTCCTTATAATGGCAAGTATACCAATGACTTTGAATACATAGCTGGATTGGGTGATTTAGATGAATGCAATGGGATTAATAGGAATATTACCTTGAATACTCCTTGTGGTTTACAGACCTTCGATTATTTTTATATGGTGACTGATGATTTCCCTCAAATCAGTCGTTGTTATATAGGTGAACCTAATATTAGTTTTGATAATGATAATCGCGGTGAAAACTGTCTTGTAAAACTAAGTATGCAAAAGGTGACACTTAATGCTGGTGAATCCATTACTGTAGGAACAAATACTTATAATAGTATTGGAGAATATAGAGATACTGTTGGTAATTGGGAACTTTGTGATTCAATAATCATTACTAGAATTGAAGATGTCCTTCCTTTAAGTCTAATTGATTTTTATATTAATAATAATAAAAATAATATTGAATTATATTGGGAATCTATTGAAGAATTCAACATGAGCCATTTTGAAATAGAAAGAAGTTTTGATAGTCGAGTTTGGGAAAGTATAGGCAAAGTCGATGCTAGTGGAAATTCACTTGAAAGTAATTATTATACATTTCTTGATAATCTCAATTTACTAGAAGAGATTCCATTTACGAAAGTATATTATCGCTTAAAAATGATTGATATTGATTTATCTTATGAATATTCACCTATTAGAGCTACTACTATTAATGATATAAATTATTTTAATTTTTATATTAATAATAATGAAGGGCAAATTTTATTAAATCTAGATTCTAAAAATATAAAAAATGCTCGTTTTCAGTTGTATAATAGCAATGGGCAGTTGATAGATACCAAACAAGTAGATTTGGAATTGGGTAACAATATTATTTTTAATGATATTAATGATTTAGCAAATGGTCTTTATATTATCAATATTTCTAATGACAAAGGGCTTAATCATTCTCAACGATTAATCAAAATAGAGTAAGTATGTATCTACTATTTATATTCTTAAAAATATGTTCTTATGTGAATCCTTCACATGATATTGCATTGGCTCTTTTTGAAATCAATGAAACAGCTGAGCAATTAGAAATGGTCATTAGAATAGATAAGGAAGATTTTGAAAAGGCATTAAAAATAGAAAAGGAATTGAATACTAATGATTTTAGTATGATAGATAAGTATTTGAATGAACATATCCATTTAAAATTGAATGGGCAATCTTTCCGTTTTCTTACTCAAGAATTGAATAAAGAAGAATTGATTTACGAAATTAAATGTACTGCACCTAAAGAGATGTTTATTGTAAGAAGCGTTCAAGTAAAAAACACCTGTTTATTGGATATTATTAATAAACAATCCAATCTAGTTACCTTTAATTTTAATGACAAATCGCGTACTTTTAGATTACATAAAGGACGTAAGATGACTGAGTTTGGGTATTAGACCATATTGACTTTTAAGCGTTTTTTTTGTAAATTGTAATAGTTTTATTTTTCTATTTTAAAATCTTAAAATAATGTACATATTACTATTATTAATCCAATCTTACCTATTCAATATACAAAGTAACATAGACCATCAATTAGCTATTCAGCGAGTACTTGAAAATAAAAAGGTATTTAATCAAATTATGATTATAAACCCCTACACAACTAATTACAAATTAGTCAAAATTATCACAGTTAATCAATTTGTACCAGCAGAATCAAAATTTTATTCTAATAATTACACATTTACAACAATCTCCAAGGAAGACATTTTCATGCATGGAGGTTGTCGCTGTATAACTTTTAACGATATTAAAGAAAAAGATGGTTTTATTATAGTTGAATTCAACATTTGGATTGAGCATGAGGATATTAATAAAATCGGCACTGCAAAATTATCTAAAAGTGGAGATGATTACATTTTGGAAAATGTTCAAATTGAATAATTTAATAACAAAATCTCTTTATTATTTTACATCAAAACTAATTCCACTAGAAAATAATTGGAATTCTTTTAAGGTTTTTAGATAGAAGTCTTTGTCCTCTTTAGACAATGATAATTCTTCTATAGGGTTAGTTCCATTATCTAATTGAAGAAATTGAGGAGCATCGTAATCTCCTACTTTGGGCGCCATAAACCATTGGTCATTTTTCAATAAAAATCGTTTATCATTTACTAAAAAACAGATTTGATTGAATTTGTATTTATCCAATGTTTTGCCGCTATGATTATACCAAAATGATTCTAAAACAGGACGTATATTTTGGGCTTGATGTAGTATAGACGCCTCATCTGTTGGTACGCCTACCTCTTGTAGAATACTGTGATAAAGATGTCTAGTAGATATAAAATCATTGCTTGTTTGTCCTCCTTTTTGATTTGGAGACATCCAAAAAAGAGGGACTTTATTCCCTGCATCAGTTACATTAGAAAAGTGATAAGTCCAGCCTTGTTCTCCAAAGTTTTCGCCGTGGTCAGCTCCAAAAATGACTAAATTTCCTGTATCATTGTGCATTTCTTCACAAAAAGCATCGACGTGCTTAGAAAGTGATTGCCAAGCTTTACGTTGTCTTCCTTTGAGTACGTCTAACCATTTTTTCTTGATATTCAAATTTCCTTTGGTGAGAAAAGTTTGATTGAGGTGATGAAAAAGAGCATCTAATTCTTTGAGCTTGGCAAAGATACCAGAAGAATCCAATTTGAAAGTTGGTGCAATATGATATGGAAAATGCGTTTCCATTAGATTGACAAAAATGAATGCTTTTTGATTTTTACGGTCTGCTTCTTTAGTGATTTTACGGACTTCGTTAAAAATATCTTCATAAGTGAACTGCAACCAAGTTTTTGCCATTTCTACATCGGCGGACATTTTGTCCATCAATACATTTTTGGAGAATATTTTTTTACGTAAACGTGGCTTCCCAATTAATACTAAAAACTGTTGTAATTTATTAAAATTGGCAGGGACTTGTTTCCATATTTTGCGAACATCATCGAAGCCTCTATCTACTCCAAAAATATCCGTAGTCACCACATTAGCAGTAACTTGGTGGGTGGTATAACCCGCTGTTTTCATCTGTTCGGCTAAAGTAGGAATTTCTTTTTTTATGGCTCTTGTTTGTGAAGTAGCTCCATGTTGATGAGGCATTTTACCTGTAAAAATACTTGCTGTAGCGGGAAGAGTCCAACAACCAGCCGAGCGAGCTTCTGTAAAGGCTATACCATTATTTTGAACATAAGGCATCCCCACTCCAGTATCATACACACTATCATATCTCAAACTATCGGCTACACATAAGATTACATGTTTTGGTTGATTCTTCATATTAACAAAGGTAAGTTTCTATTTTTTTTATTCAAAAAAATAGAATAAGTATTTTGAAATTGATTCAGATAATAAAGAAAATTTGTTATAAATTAACTATATCTATTTTTTTAGGATTATTTAATTTTATACAAAGTAAAAAAGCACAGCCTAAAAATAGGCCATGCTTTTCATTTCAATAAACATTAAATTATACTTCTCTAAACAAACTATTCAATTATCGATGTATCTGGATATACCCTTTATAAATTTCTGTACCATTGAGTAAATCAACTGTATAGAAATAAGTACCGTCAGGGAGTGGATAACCATTCCATATTCCATCAAAGGTTGGTATATCATCATTCGGATCATTATTATAAGGACCATCTTCTACATAGAATACTCTATTACCCCACCTATTGAAGATACAAATCGTTACTCTGTCATAGAATTCGATACCTTCAATATGCCAGTAATCGTTAAGACCATCTGCATTTGGAGAAACTCCATTATAGATAATGAGTTCATCACAAATAACGGTTATATAAACGGTGGCGGTATCACAATCCACATTATCACATATTTCATATACAAATGAATCTAGTCCACAGAAGTCTAAATCAGGTGTATAAGTAACTGTGCTATCCACATTGATTTCTACCATACCATTAGACGGTCCTGAAACAATTGTAATTGAAGGAGGATCGTTTGGTAGTGTATCATTTACCAATATTGGTATTACTACTGGAGTATTCTCCATGGTTGTGCCATAATCAGTAATAGCGACTAAGGTATCTAATACGGTAATTGTAAATGTTGATGTATCACAATTACCTGCTATATCACAAATCTCGAAGCAGCCTACTTCTGTTCCAACCGACATCAATCCAGTATAAGTAATACATCCTGTAGTAATATCGATTTCGAAATCAACATACATTCCTGATTGGTCTTCACAGACATTAGTAATAGTACCCAATGTTCCTGTAAATCCTAAATCAGTCACACAAATGGTAACAGATGAATCGACTTTAATCGTATCTACAATATCAGGTAGCATATAATCAAACTCGATGACATCTATCTGTATTTTGACGGTATCACATATACTATTTTCACAGAACTCTAGGCATATCGTTTCTTGTCCTACCTCTATACCTGTATAATCAACACAACCCGTTATTGGATCGATAGTAATATCTACAGCAGGATTAGAAGGATCAGCACAAACATCTGTTACTGAATCGAAGTTATCTGTATAACCATAATCAGCAGGACATAATGATAATACTTGTTCTCCTAATATAATCGTATCTATTTGACAGAGTATGGTATCAGAAGCACAGGTTAAACCAATATTGACTGTATCCATACATATACCAAAGGTATCTACCAGTATGATTTCATGCATTCCTACTCCCAGCGTTATACTTGTTCCATTCATCATGTTACACTCATTAAATGGAGCGGTATATAATACGCCATTATCATAGATTTCGTATCCACCAATATCTGCTAGAGGTAAATCTTCGAAACACAATTCGTAAGTATCCAAGCAATCTGCCAAGTCAACATTCATATCAGCAGGCATGGTAGGGCAGACTATATTACAATCGACTACAATGGTCATAGTATCGCTACACATATCAACTGTATCAATGGCAATTATTTCGTGTAAACCAACAGGTAATTCTATACTGATTCCATTATTTGAATTACATAAATTAATATTACCTTGATATAATGTACCATTATCATAGATTTCATAATCTACCATTTCAGCCATTGATATATCTGGTAAACATAGATTATAGATATCTGTACAATCCATTAACTGAACGGTGGTATCCGCTGGTAACATTGGACATTCTATTATACAATCTACTGTAATCATCATCGTATCAGCACACATATCTGCATTATCTACTACTATGATTTCATGCATTCCTACTGGTAATTCAATATTAATATTTGTATTATTATTACAAGCACTTATTTGACCACTATATAAGACACCATTATCAAAGATATCATAATCTGGCAGGTC
>JAHDBK010000034.1:0-4085 GCA_020630455.1 Saprospiraceae bacterium | reverse complement strand
GTCTGTAAGTAATATATTTTCTAAACATAAATCGTAGACATCGTTACAATCTATGATTTCGACTATGGTATCATTTGGAAGTACTGGACAATCCAGCATACAATTCACTGTGATATTCATTGTATCAGAACACATTAACATCATATCGACTACTACTATTTCATGTATTCCTTCAGACAATTCTAAACCTACCGCTGAATTATTATTACAAGCATTAATAGTACCTGAATATAATGTTCCATTATCAAAGATATCATAATTAGCAATATTTGCTATTGGTAAGTCTATAAGACATAAATCGTATAAATCATTACAATCCATTATATCAACTATAGTATCATTTGGAAGTGTAACTGGACACTCACATGTTACTGTAATATTGATTGTATCGCTACACATTTCTGGAATGTTATTCACCACAATTTGATGCATACCTTCGGCTAATTCAATACCTAAATTCGTATTGTTATTACAAGCATTAATAGTACCTGTATAAGGTACACCATTATTGAATATTTCATAATCTGCAATATCAACAAAAAGTACATTTTCTAAGCATAAGTCATAAATATCCATACAATCAGATATCAATACTGTTGTATCATTTTGTAGGAATGGTAAACAACATGGCGGAGCTACATCAACTGAAGTAGTTGCTGTACATCCTCGACCGTCAGTCACAGTAACAAAATATGTACCTTCAGTCATCGCCATTAAGTCTTCATCATTGCTTATAGGATTAGCTAATGCATCAGACCAATCATAAGAGTAATTTCCATCTCCACCTGATACTGTTAAATCAACATCAGAAATACAATTAGCTACATCTGTAACATCAACATTTAATGATATTTCAAATAATGTATCTATTGTGAAGCATTCTTGAACAATTAAACAACTATCAATAGTATATACCTCTATACAATAGTCACCCGACGTTAAACTACCATTCATAACTTCAAGACCATTAGCATCAATGATTAATGTATCTCCGATAGTAGGACAAGTAACATCATAGACAATAGTATAATCCACTGTACCTGTAGTATAAGGAGCGTCACAACCTACAAAATAGACACTATCTATTGTAACTATTGCATCACAAACGATTTCTTGTAAGTTGAAATTGACTTCTCTTGTACAACCTGTTACATCATCTGTAACGGTAACGGTATATGGACCTGCTGCAAGACCTGTTGCGGTCATAGTAACATCACCACTTGGAGCCCAATTATAAGAATAGGTTCCACTACCACCTGTAACATCAATAGTCGCTTCTCCATTGTCCAAATTACAATCTGGCTCAACAACATTAATAACATTCGCCATTAAAGGATTATCACTACCAATAGTAATTTGAATCGTATCTGGACAACCTTGTAATGTAGGACAAGTTACAACTACATCATAAATTCCTTCAACTAAGTCATCTCTAGTATCTGATACTACACCATCTACTAACCATGTATAAGAGCAAGAATCTGGTAGCATTGCTACACCATCTGCTGCCATACAATTAGCATCCATTGTTACAATTAATGACGTATCAAATTCAAATGCTATACTTTCTAAGATTTCGGCATTCACTTGTAATTCTGGACAAATTGAATCTAATGGGAATGCTTCAATAATGTGGCTTCCTGTTGGTACGCAAACGCTATAAGCAGTTGGCAAAGGAATTACATCATCGAATCCAATCTCAAATGGTAATCCGAATGCACTTGTACCGAACATACTTCCAAATGAAGTTTCATTATTTTCACCAATAATAACATTTCCAAGTGGATTATAATACCAATTATTATTAGGAATATAAGTATTCAATATACCTACTAACTCTTGTGGTGAATTGAACGAATCTCCTGATATATTATTTCCATCAACCATCCAATTGGTTATGGTGTAAGGACCATTACTTGGATTTAAGAAATAAGTAATCAATATCATTGAATCTACTTGACAAACCATTGTATTTCCAGTGTACAATTCATCATCAATATAGATATCATATTGATTAATATTGAATTGTAAATCTAAACATACATAAGCACAAGTATCACAAGTAAATAGTGTATCCATTGAAACGATTGGGTCGCATTCAGGTAATACATCTATATATACTGTTGCTGTATCACAAGTACCACAATCGTTACACAATTCGTAAACAAATGAGTCTTGACCAATAAAGTCTATAGTAGGGTCATAATCAAAACCACATCCTTGCATAGTTAATGAACCATTCATTACATCTTGAAGAATGGTAATATTAGTACCATTACTCATGTCATTATTAGTAATACAATCATTACCCATAACACTTAAAGTAGTATTTACTGTAGTTTCATAGAAATCATCCATTGCAACTGTTGGTTCAATCATTGGTTCAATATTAATGAATACTGTTGCAGTATCACATACTCCACAATCATTGCATACTTGATAATCAAAAGAATCCATTGCAGGAGTACAAGCATCATCCGCTACATAAGTAAATTCACAGCCATTAATATCAATTATATTTCCATTAACTGGTTGAGTAATAATTGAGATATTATTATTAGTAATATTTAAATCATTATCCGTAACACAAGCTGTGAATGGCATATCTGTATCTATAGTAAACATCGTATCCATAGCAACTGGAATTGGTGTTACTGGTTTCACTGTAATATATACATTGGCAGTATCACATTCGTTGAATGAATCACATATTTCATATACAAAACTATCTACTCCTACAAAACAATCATCTGGTGTATATGTAAAGTTACAACCTGTTATCGTTACTGTACCATTAACTGTAGGAGTAATTAATACAGGGTCAGTAATCATATCACCTGGATTAGGGTCAGAGTCGTTATCTGTTAAACATCCCGTAGTCAAAGGAGTACCTTCATCTGTCATATATTCATCATAATTAGCAACAGGCGGGTCATTACAATCATCTACCTCAACATTGATAATCGTCTCAGGACATGTTTGACCATTCTGAGTTACTTCAATAATATGATTTCCTAAAGGAACACAAATTGCTAATTCATTTAATTCTGTAAAGAAGTTATAATCTAATGAATAAATTGGACTATTCGCATCATTTAAGTCTACAAATAATATATTTTCATAAACATTTTGGTTATTTCCTCCTACAACTTGAACGTTGGCTTCATCTAGTACCCAATTGCCTGTTGGATCTAGTGAATTCATCAAAGTCACTAAATCTTGAGGGGTAGTAAATGTACCTGTCATTGCTGTACCATTGATAGTCCAATCAACAATTTCAAAATTACCTGGACTTCCTAAGAATAATACTGTAAAGTATTGATATACATTTGTAGTATCTAGTTTACAAGCATCAAATGGACCTGTGTAAACATCACCATCTAATGTAACGGTATAATTACTTAAAGAATCTGGACCTATTCCTAAACAAACTATGGCACAAGTATCACAAGTAGTAGCCGTTATATTTTCTACAGTAGTAGTAAATGAAGAAACGCTATTAATTACAACTGTTGCTTGGTCACATAAACCACAATCATCGCAGATTTCGTATTCAAATGAATCTAGACCATTATAACAAATATTAGGCTCATAAGTAAATTGACATCCACTCACATTCGTTAAATCACCAAATATTGGTCCTGAAAGAATATTGATTGAATTAATTAAATTTCCATTAATATCTGTATCATTATCTGTAACACAAGCCGTTAAATCGGTATCACTATCTGTAGTATACATATCATCATTTGCTATTGGTGCTTCATTAGTATTATTTATATTAATAATCACCGTTGCTTGATCACATATACCACAATCATTACACATCTCATATATGAAGGTATCTTGAACACCGACACAATCATTGTTAGGAGTATAAGTAAATTGACATCCTAAGATATTAGATAATGTTCCATTATTAGGAAAGTCAATAATTGTAATATTATTAGTAATATTTAAATCATTATCTGTAACACATGCTGTAATAGAATCATCATTATCTACATTATAAACATCATCATTAGCAATAGGATCTAAATTCGCTTCAGTAACATCTATAATCACCATTGCTTGATCACATATAC
>JAHDBK010000033.1 GCA_020630455.1 Saprospiraceae bacterium | reverse complement strand
CCTAACTTTTTTCGGTTGACACATTAGTTGACACACACTAAAAAATACTTACTCCTTTCTTTGCGTCACTACCTTTAATCATTAAATATTCCATTTTACTAGCATTAGCCAATTGACGGGTATAAGCTTCTTTTGCTTGTACTACTTCATCATTAATTTTATTATCTCCTTTTACTTCTATAATGACATAAGTACCATTTGTTTTTAAAACTAGAAAGTCAGGATAATAAGAACGTACATTTTTTGTAGTAGGATCAATATATCTAACTAAAAAATTAGATTGACCATGTGTAAGCATTCCCGTAAAATAAACCTTTTCTACTTTGTCTTCCTGTAGAAGTGTATAAAAAAAACGTTGTTCAGGTATTGAATCAAAATAATATTTATCTAAATGGAAGCTTTTATCTTTGTATTTCTCATAAATATAATTGTCTTCTAATGAGACTAATTTAGTTGAATCAGTAACCAACATATAGTAAGCATCTTCATTATGTGGCGGTTCTTTAACTAATTCGATTTCTTCTTCCTCCTCAATTGTTTCTTGTTCTAAATCGTATAACTCATTAAATAGACGTGGTATGATGTAATCATATATTAATTCATTATATTGATTAGACATTGATAAGATATTGTCTATCCCATCTTTAGCATTTTTTAAAATATCTGCTACTTTTAAAGGAGATATATTTAAATAAGTGGCTATTTCTGCGACTAAAGTAAATAAACTATATTCTCTTTGTTCTTGAATATCGCTAATATCTTTTTTTGTGCTGACATTTTTTTCATGTAAAGAGGTTAGCTTCTTTTCTTCTACAGTTATTTTATATTTAGTAGTATCAATACTATCAATATGTAAATCTACTTCATCTACTAATCTTTTTTCCTTTAGCTTATAGCGATTTTTAACCCTCTTAATCTTTACTTTAGGAATTGGACGTATAATTCTAACAGGTGTTTTTTCCCCTTCATTATTAGCACTTTCTAAATCTTTAATACTTAGTCTAAAATTACTCTCTAATTCGTTAGCTAAAATAACTTCATTCTCTTTTGATAGATATATATGGCCTGTTTGCTGAACGTCTGTAATAGCTCTTAAACATCTCATAGTAGCCTGTAAAACAAATATTTTTGATTTAGGCTTACGGTATAAAGCCACAGCAAAAAGCGACCTACAGTTCCAACCCTCTTTACCTTTATTGACCAAAAGAATAAACTGTTTTTCAGATTTGGGATTATCTAAACTTTTAAATTCTCTCAAATCATCATTAGAAGTTAATTTAGTATCACCCACATTTACTAATATTTTGTTTAAGGGGATGCCTAAACTAATTAATATCTCTTCTACTTGTGGTTTTAATTCTGTCTCTAAATCACTAATGGTAGGTGCAAAAAAAGCAATTTTGGGTAATTTATCCTCATAGCGTTTTCCTTGATGTTCTTTCCAAAATTCTGTAATTGTATACTTTACAAATTCCTTAGACTGACTATTAGCCAAAGACCGAACTTTTATATTTTTTAAGTATCGGTTATTAATAGCCTCTTTTAGTCCGTAAGCATAAACAACTTCTGGTAATAGTTTCTTTCCTGCATAAGGAGTACCTGTATAATTATAACATGCTACAACTTTTGTTCCTGCTGCTTCTAAATTAGCTGCTAATTCACTAATGGTTAAACGTAAGCTTGTAGGAGCTTTTTTTAAACCCATATCCTTAGCTAATTTATTGCCTAATGCATGATGTGCTTCATCAACATAAATTCCTAATTGCTTTATACGGGTCAACTTATCAAACCTTTGATTGCTTGTTAAATCAGTTTCATTATCAATAAAATCGAAGTCGTAAAGGTCTGCAAAATCTTGGTTTAATGTTTTGGCTTTATATCTTGCATTTTCTGTAAACATATTAGTAACCGCATTCGATTTAGTCCGTTTGCGTTTAATAATAATCTTTTGTGTATTAGAGACAATAATATTAAAGCTTGAATTGTCAATAACACTTAAAGATGTGGCTGTATTTTCTAAAAAATGGAATTGCAAATGTGTTTCTAACCAATTGACATATTGAGGAGGAATAACCAGACTTTTATCAAACGTTTTGATTTCTTTAAGAGATTGTAAAACTGTTTTATCTGGGGCAAATACTAAGGCATTATGGCAATAGTTTTCATTTTTAGGGAATTTATTTGCTAATAGAAATTCATAAAAAATAGAGGTAGCCATTAATATTGTTTTCCCTAAACCCATTGTCAAAGCAAATATGTAATTAGGATAGGGGTTTTTTAAAGCCTCCATTTGGGCAAATACTTTTTTAAATACATTGCTGTCTATTTCCTCAAATAAATTTATTTGTCCTGCTTTATTAATTTTAGTTTGTGTTCTTTTCTCAAACTTAGCTGTTTTATGATACCAATCTTTAAAAATTTCATGTAGATGTTGATTATCTAAATACTCTTTTAAAAAGACATACATCTCTAAAGCCTCAAATTGTGGTTGTCTTAAAAAGGCATTACCTGTTTGAGGGTTATTGAATGCTAATATTTTTTTACTCAATCGCTTATAATACCTTTGTATATGTGGTCTATTGCGTCGGTAAAAAAGCCATAAGTATTCATGAAAGTTTAAGTTTGCTATTTTTTGAGTTCTAGCCATAATAAACGTTTTGCTCTAATGATTCTGATAATAAATCTGTAATCTTAACTCTTATTGTTCCTGCATCTTTGGGAATAGGATAACTACCTTTTACCCATTCCTTTTTATCTGGTATGTCTACTAAAACAGGTTCAAAAACACTACCATCATAGTTAAAATCTATCATAACCGATTCTGTTAACTCTCTCCAATCGCTTACGTTTTGTTTGTCTAAACTCAATTTTTTAAGCAAATTCAAAGGAAAAAACTGTTCAATAACTAAAGTATCATCTTTTACTTTTATTGCTGCTTCGGCTTCTCTCTTGAAAACTATATCACTTTTGTCTCTTAAAATATCTACTACCTCAACTTTAATTTGATAGCCCAAACTTTGCATTTCCTTAATTAAATAAGGTGCTAAGTCTGGTTCATGTCCCATGCAGACTAATAAAATATCTTCTACAACTTTATTAGGGTTTTGGGCTTGTCGTTTATCGAATGATTTTAAATCTAGGCCACTAATCAAAGGGGTAAGGTCTGCTTTTGTTGCTATACGGTTAATAGGCATTATCTTAACCATTTGACCATCTTTTTCTCCATCATAAATAGAATGATTGGTAAAAGCTTGTATTTCTAAAGCTTCAATTAATAAATCTTTAGCCTGTACAGGATTGCGGAATACATCATAATTATTGACATTGTACACATTAAAACCTGTATAGTAAATATTTTCCTCCTCTTTTTTTGAAACGTTTTTTAATCCATAATTTATTTGTGGTTCTGCTGCTAATGCCAATTCTGTTTGTTGATTGTGTAAGTTTTTAATATTACTTTTTGCACTAAGTTTTTTAGCTACATTTAATAATCTTTTAGTAGTGGTTTGTATAGCTCCTAAATTAATATCTGCTCCAATAAAACGCCTACCTAATTTCATTGCTACAGCCTGTGTAGTTCCACTTCCCATAAAACAGTCAAACACTATATCATCTTTGTTAGAAGATGCTTTAATTATTCGTTCTAATAACGCTTCTGGTTTTTGAGTTGGGTAATTTAATCTTTCATTTGCAGCTTGGTTTAAGATAGGAAGTGTGAACCAATCACGAGGTAATGTTCCTTGTTGTTCATCAAGATATTGGCGATAGGTATCTTCATTTTCTTCTGAAGGATCATTAGTACCATCTTTCCCTCTTAATCTATAAGCTCTACCATCTTTATCTTTATATTTGAATTTTTTTATTGTTATCGGCGAATATGGTTCAGTAATAGAATAGCAGTTAAAACGATAGTTAGCGTTTTTATTTTTTACGTAAAAAAGTATATTATCATGCTTTCTATTGTAATGTTGTTTTGACATTTCACGCTCCTTATAACACCAAATTATCTCATTTAAACAATTATCAATTCCGTATATTTCATCAAGAATACATCTTATATAATGATTTTTATGCCAATCACAATGTAAATAAATACTTCCATCATCCGCCAATAATTCTCTAATTAAAATAAGTCGTTCATACATAAATTGCAAATAATCATCATTTGTCCAAATATCTGTATATTGCTTTTCTTCAAAAGCATTCTGGTCATTGAATACTTGTTTACCTTGTAATTTAATTTTCTTTTTGTAATCTGCTTTACTATCAAATGGAGGATCAATATATACTAATTTTACTTTACCTCTATATTCTTTTAATAAGTGACTCATTACTTGCAAATTGTCACCCCAATAAATTTTATTTATCCAGTTCTTGATTTCTTCTCCATGTGTTTCTTTAAGTTGGGCTGGGTAAAATTGTGTGCTTTTAAAAGGTCTTTTCCCTTTCCAATTGAGCATAGGAAAGCCTTTGATTGGTTCAAATAGGTAGGTTGTTCTTTGGTCTGTTGTAGTAGGAACAGAGGTATTTAAATCTAATTCTGTTTGTTTACTCATACCTCTAAATTATTAGCTTGGTGACTTTATGACAGAAACTAAAAACATACCCTATAAAAAGTTTAAATATTTTTTGATATGTGGTATGTCAAAAAATACAAATTCAATTTTATGTATAATTCTGTCAAATTCTTTAAATTTCTTTTACAAAATTAGCATTATTTTTCAAAAAATGGCAAATAGAAAAGTTTAAGATAGATAAGTTATTATTTAATGTATTAGGTGTTTAAATTCAATTTTGTTGATTCATTTACTTAAATAGTTAGGTTATTGGCTTCATGACAGTAGTACCTAAAATCACAGTTACCACAAAGTTTATTATTTTTTACAATATTAGTCATATCATAATTTTTAGACTCTATTTTATGTACAACTTCATCAAAATTTTTGATCGTCTTTGTTATAGTCGCATCACTTTTTGAAAAAGAAATAAAAGGATTTTCATTATTAGCACCTGTATAATATAGATGCATTTTTGATACTTTGTGTTTCTGTTTCTCCTCTACTAGGTGTGCATAAATTTCTAATTGCCTTCTATAACGTTCTAGCTTCTTTTTATCATCTGGATTGTTAATATCTGGTTTCTTTTCTCCTTTAAAATCTACTATTTCAACTGTATTATTACTTCCTTGTATTAGATCAATAGTTCCCTTTAAAATGTATTCTTCTTTCACTAAAGAAACCTCTACTTCGGCTTCTTTAATTAAATGCCATTCGTGTTTATGTCTTTCTTTATAGTTGAGGACTTGTTTTAATGCTGCATTTTTTTGTGCAGGTGCTAAGTAAGTGCGAAACCGTTTGATAAGGGTTAAGTAATTATCATTAAACCAGTTCTTAATATTATCATTTTTAACCAAATCGGCTTTACCTGTTAATATATGTTTGTGTATATCTTCAATAGTTTGATGTACTAAGATACCAAAGACTACAGCAGCATTACGGACGGGGCTAAATTCTAAAGCCTTATAAAATTTATATTGTAGTGGGCAATTTTCGTATAATAGAATATGAGAAGTAAAGGAATATTGTTTTTTAATATTTACGCTTTTCACCTGTTTAAGCTGTAATTGATCGAGTTTAAAAACATCACTTCGCCAATCTGGTAGTTTTTTGTAAAGAGGGGCAAAGTATTTGGAGGGGGTTCTACCTCGTCCCTCTTTTTCCCTAGCAGACAAGACTAAAAGATTTTGAGGACGGGAATAAGCCGTATAATATAAACGGTAAAAATCATAAAACTTGACTTGCTCTAAAGGCTCAAATGGTGGTTTTTCGCTAAACTCATTTTGTAATATAGTGTCAATATCTGTATATTGTTTTCTAGGTGTATTATTGAGGGAATCAGTAATAACAATAGGAAATTCTAAACCCTTAGATTGGTGAATGGTCATAAAAGAAATACAGTTAGACGGTGCGTATTCGTCAAAGTCCTCATATTCTACTATACCCCCATCATACAAAAAGCGTAGGTATTCATTAAAGAAATTCCGTAAGCTTCTATCAATATTATCAACTGATAGAATCGTTATATTTTGTAAATACTCAAATTTGGTCAATAATTGAGACATTAAAGCCATATTGTAAACAGCTCTTTGGTCATAAACTTTAGAATGAAGGTCAACATTTAAAAACTCTTGGAAAAGTGGAAATTGGAGTAATTCATAAAAAAGCTTAGAAAATACATAATCTGTATTCTCTTTTAGTGGTGTATGTGCAAAAGCCTTTTTCTTACACCATTTTAAAAGATTATTGTGTTTTTGTCTATCGGCTCTTAGTTCATTAGCAAATAATAATTTACATTCATCGTAATAAGTCCAAACGTTTAGATTTATCTTATCACTCCACTTTAATACATCTGAAAGTGTAGGGAATAAAAAAATAATTGCACCTAATACTAATTTTACTTCTTTCCGTTCAAAAAACAAAGCGGAACGAGGGGAAAAGACATTAATACCTTGTTCCTCTAAATAGTGTGCTAAACCTACAATATGTTCATTTTTAACAGATCGAACTAAAAAAGCAACTTGGTTAAAATCGGTTAGAATCTTTTTGCTTTTAAGCTCCATTAGAAAAGCATAAATTTCTTCATACCAATGTTCATAAGTTCCAACAGATGACACTTTAATAACACTTGGATTATTATTAAATTCTTTATCTTGTCTTGGTTTGATTTCCTTGTGGTATCTAAAAAATTGTCCCTCATGTTCCCAATCACATAAACGCATCCATTCGTTATAAAAATTAATGATGTCAGGATGTGAACGGTAATTAATAGAAAGTTCTATTTTTTTACAAAACCCTTTAGGAAAGTTCTTTTGAAACTCTAAAATATTACGTATTGACGCACCCCTAAAACGGTATAAAGCTTGGTCATCATCCCCAACGACACAAATATTTTGCTTATCCCCTGCTAAAAGCAATAATATTTTTTCTTGTATAGTGTTGGTGTCTTGGTATTCATCAACCATTATATATTTAATCTGTTCCTGTATTTGCTTTAATACATCGGTTTGGTTTAGGAGTAAATATAAAGTTTCGCTTTGGATAGTTGAAAAGTCTAAACAATTACTGTTTTGTAATTCTTCTAAATAAATATCATAGCACTTTCCTAATGCTACAATATGTTCATGTGAGGAGGTTATCAAACTTTTAGTGTTAATACCTTCCTCACTTATTTTACCAAAAAGTTTGTAAAGGATTAAAGATTTTTGCCAATTATTAGCCTTAATAGCCTTACCCATTAACAAATCAAAATCCTCTACTTTTTGCATGTTTCGGATCAGTCTATAAATCAAATACTTTTGGTCAAAATCATCCAATAGTCTATAGTTTCTTTTTAATCTGGTAAAGGCTCTATTTTCTTCTAAAATGCGTAAAAAAATGGAATGCAATGTTCCTATGTAAATTTCATTTAGATTTACTTTTACATCTAGCTCTAAAAGCCTATTTGAAACCCTTGTAATAAGTTCTTTAGCTGCTTTAGTGGTAAAGGTAGCTACTAGAATATGTTCAGGAGGTGTATTTTTTACAACAATTAAATAAACAATTCTCTCAACTAGGGTTAAAGTTTTTCCTGCACCTGGCCCAGCAATAATAAGTAATGAGCCTTCGGTTGTGGTAATTGCTTGTATCTTTGCAGGTTCTAAGTTTAAAGAATCAATATTATAAATAGGTGCCATTAATTACTAATTAAGTGTTTAACTTAACTCAATATAGTAAAAAACAAATCAATTATTAAGTTATTAACTACATTAGGATGTAATTTTTATTCATATTCATTTGCCATATCTTCTAATTTCTTAATCATATCTAAAGGAAATGGTCTATCTTTTAGGATAGGGGCATTCTTTACCAAACTAAGCAGACGTAAAGCATTTAGTTTGTTTAATTGCTTGTTTAGGGCAATCCATTTTATATGCCATTTTGTTGCTTTATTGTTATAAAAATATTTAGTATACTTAGTTGATAATTTCTTTTGTAATTTTTCCAATCTATGAGAATTATTTAAAGACCAATAAGCAGTATTATGTAAATCGTATTTACTGGACATTTGAACAGGATAATATAAAATTCTGTTGTAAGCTCCTCTTGATTGAAAGATAGTTGAATTATAAGCTAAGTAAAGTATTTTACAACGTTTTTGGGTTGATGGACATTGAAAGTACCAAATTACCCCTTTCCCTAAATTAGAGGGTATAGATACTAATTTGATACGGTATTGAATTGACTTTTGATTATAGGAATAACTTAATATTATGTAAGTGTCTTCATTTTCAGGATAAAAACAAGCTGTAATAAATACACTTCCTAGTTCTACAATGCGTTCCCCAAAAAAAAACAACCTTGATCTAAAAATATATTTATTTATTACAAATCTATTCTTTTCAATGAATTTTAGAGTAAATAAATCCTTAATATTTATAGATAAACATTCTGCTACGTTTTCGGCATCGGTTACATTCCTACCCATATTTTATATTTTTGAACACCATTTCAAATAAAAATAACCTAAAATACTAAGGAAGATGATTCGTTTTTTGTGTCAAACGTTCCGTTCCATTTTTGGAACGCTTTATATTTTCGGAAAAAACAACATTAACAAATCAATATTTTAATTAGGTACTTTAAAAAAATCAGCTAAATCTAATCCTTTGTCTAATTTGTTAACGACAAAGCGTTCTAAAATATCAGATACAATTATTTTAAATCCATCATGTTTTAAATCTGATGCTTTTTTTTCCCATTGGTCAAAAGCATTCAAGTCAGGAAACAATATGATGTTCCTATCCTTAATACTATTACATCTTTTACTATTCAAACCATTTAGACTACCAACAGCTAACCAAATATATTGAGGCATTACAGCACTCATTAATATAGCTGTTTTTTCAGATTCAACTAATGCGATCATTGTATTTTTAGGAGTTGTTATTAATTGATGTTCCCCAAATAAACATTGAGTTAAGTTAAATTCTTTTATCGTTTTAGATTTCTTTAAAATACTATGTACCCAATTGATATGATTATGAGGCTTTTTAATTCTTTTTCCTGTTGATCTATCATATAACATAATTTTACCTGTTCTTACCTTGCTCCTACAATCTATTTGCCAAAATATTGTAGCTCCTTTCCAATGTGTTGAGGTACCTATAAAGAAACGTTTTCTTAATTCTTGTACAGTATTAGTATCTAAGATACTTGTCATGTACTCAACAAAGTAATTAGGTTCATACTTATTTTTATTAAAACAATTATTTACCATTGATTTATCTATATAATCAATAGACAAGGTTTTCCCATTGATAACTTTAGATTTAAATTGATAATTATTTTGTCGATGTTTGCCATATACCGAGTAATTTTGTTGTAAATGTGAATTTTTTTCAAAAAATAATTTAGGAGGATAATGATATTTACATTTTATTTCTCGGTCACACCGTCCAACATTATCATTTAAATATTCCCCTGTTTCATTATCTACATATAAAACAAGGCGTTTTCTTTGGCAATTAGGGCAAATATGTTTGTCGGAGTCTTCATCAAGTGAGTATTTATATTCAATCATATTTTTTTATGTTTTAAAAACGTCCCGTTCCAAAAATGGAACGGAACAAATATTATAAAACTTAATTATTTAGCCAACGGTAAACAGTAGTTTTTGCCTCACCTGTTTGTTCCGCAATTTTGTTATAAGAAAGTCCCGTTTTCCTTAATTCTTTGGCTTTAATGAGCTTATCAGCTTTATCAATAATCTTTTCTTTTTTACTTGTAGTTTGCTGTTGATTGAGCTTATAAAACACCTTTAGACTATGATATTTTAATATTCCTACTATAGCTATAGCATTATTAAAGTCTGTATCATTACATACTATAGTGTTTGTATCTTCTCCATTATCAAACATTCTAAGTGCTGTAAAAATCATAGCAATTCTAAAGCAAATAAGCCCTAAGCGGTTAACAGTCCCATCTAAATCTTTACTGACATATTCATTAAGTTCCCGTTTCCATTTCTGGAATATTTCTAAAAAAGTATTTTCTTGACGTTCCTGTAAACTAAAAATAATAGGACTTTCTAATGTTTCTAAATGCAAATAATAATCCTTGAATTTAAATCCTAGATGCTCCATGTAACTATTATAATTCCTTTTTCGCTTATCAAATACATTTTTAAATGTATCATTACCTTTTAACTCATAGTATAGAAAGCGACTATACAAACCGTTTTCTATACTTGGAATTAATTTTGTAAATTGACCAAAAGTACTACTAATGATTACAGATAATGCAGGGGATTCAATTTCTACATGTTCTTTTTCCGTTCTCCTATAATAACTAATTGTCTCATGGTGAAAGGCTTTTCGTAAACCGTCCGAGTAATTACCATAGTCTTGTTTAGTGGCATCTGCTATGGTGTCCCCTTCGGTTTCAAAAATAATTCCGTTTCCATTATTACTAGATAATAATTCAAATGCACCCGTTTTGCTATTATTAGCAGGAATAAACAATAGTTGTTTTTTAGGGTGTTCAGGTTTAGTTATTTCTTCACCTTCATTATTAGATTTTTTACGTTTATATCTATCGTAATTTTCTAATTGGGCTTGATATTCTTTAAACTCCTCCTCATAAGCTTGTTTTTTCTTTTTATGGATGGGTTGCCCCAAATGTTTACAAAGAGATAAACTTCCTTTACCTACTCCATAGTTTGCTAAAATATAAACGTACAAATTGGAAGTGTAATATTTACTATCATACATACCTTTGACATTAGGCAATAGCCCACTAATCATGCCTAATGCACCCACTAAAAACACTTCTTTTTCTATATCATCGGTCAATGTATTACAGGCACCTTTTAGAAGCGAAGGTAAGGCGTTATAAATCGCTTTATCAAATCGCTTTTGTCCTGTTGAGGTTTTACTACTATCATCCCCTATAAGTTTAAACTGTTCCTCACAGACTTTAGTAAGGTTGTTTAGTTCTTTTGCTAAATCAATATCATAGTTATTTTTAGATTTGATTTCTGATAAATTAGCATTTATTATATTTTCTTGTTGTGAATCTGGATTTGATTTTTCATTAATTGTAGAAATCAAATCTTTATTTACAATAAAAAATATATGATTGCCATTCCTATTACATTCAACTAACCAATTATTTTCAACAGCTATATTAAATAATTCTATGGGATGCTTTTTTAGATTAAGCCTCCTAGTTACATGTTCTTCTGTATATTGTCTATCATGTTCTAAAGTATTTAGGATTATCTGTAATTTTTTATTATCTTTACATAAATTCCTATTAAAATTGGTTCTTTCGGAGGTAATCATAATTTACCTCCTTTTTTATTTCTACTTGCCAAATACTTTTCTGCGTTTGATAGCTCCTCATTAAAAACCTCCTTATCAGTTTTTATAGTTGTGTCAAGTATCCATTTATCTAGCTGCTCTTTAGTAAAGTAAATCTTTTTGCCTCTTTTACTATGACCTATTTGATTAGTGCTAGTAAGCTTATAGCCATGTGATTTACTTATATTCAGATAATCACACCCCTCTTTGAATGTAAATACTTTTTTATTTTCATTAGGGGAATCAGTAATTAAAGACTTATTAGTTTTTAATACTGCTAAAAATTCTTCTCGCATCAACTTCCTTATTTCAGGAATTGACAATTGTGTAAATATTAAGTTTTGCATCTTATATTTATTTAATAATGAACTAATTATCGTTATGATGCTACTAAGATACTATGCACTTTGGGTGTTTGGGTGGGTATTTGGGTACCCTAACCTTTAATATTCATTTTTATTTTATTTATATTAAATTCAATTACAGATACCTAAGTTACTGTGTATTATGTTTTTTCTTTTATTTATCTTCTTCCTCATTATAACTAGCTAAGTCATTATCTATCATTTTTACAACTTCATTTAGTTGTACTTTTTCAAAATATGGCTTAATAAATTTTAAGTCTTGCACGTTTAGTTTATCACTTTTTGTCAAAATTCCTCTACACTTTTGATAAATAGATGTATTGGCTATTTTTTTATTTGTCGCTTCTCTACCTGTTAATAATTGTGCAAATCTTGCAAAATCTGTATGGTTAATATGTGAAAAGTTTACACCAGAATAATATGTCAAATAGTATATTGCTAATATTTGACGGGCTAGTGTAAACTCTGATTGGGGATTGGTTGATCTTGAATTTTGTTTTTTTGGTATAGAAGATATTTCTTCACTCCATTTATCACATATATCAATCAATCTATTACAAAATGAATTGTATTGACAATTGTAACTATCTTCACAGTATGGTTCATGAATGACTAATCTTTCTTTTATGCTATCTCTGAAATAGTTTAGAAAACTAGTAGGATAATTGATGTTATTTAATGCTATAATGTCTTCTATTGCTTTTTCTAACTTTTGTTCTATTTGTTGAATTTTGCTGCTTGATAGTTCTAATATTAATATTTCATCTGCTTTATCTTTTATGTGTTTTGGTAATTGTTCAGTATATAATGACTTTTCTTTTTCTCTTATCCATTCAAGATGCTTTTTGTATTCTGCTGGTGATGGTTTAAGATTATGTACAAAGTCATACTTTAGAATTACTAGAAAGTTTATAGGAGCTTTAGTATTAGCATACTGATAATCTAAAAAATCCTTGATTTCTTCTAGGGGAATATTTTTTTTTGCTTCATTGACTTCACCTTCACCTTTATCTCTAAAATAAACTTTGAATGATTCTATACCAGATAAAGGAGCAGGATTACGCATTAAAAATGATTTATACTCTGAACCTCTCAAAATTGGATTCTCTTTTTTAAAATCATATTTGTCATTTCCGTATTTAAAGACATACTTTAGTTCTTTTTGTATTGTCATATTCCTAAAAAAATTAATTGGGTTATTGGTTAATTTCCTAATATAGAAATATAATCTTATACTTTATAATACTTCATCTGCATCATCAATTACACTTGTCTCAAACTGTTTTAAATATGCTTTAGTAGTACTCATGTCAGCATGTCCCAAACCTTCGCTAATGATTGCAATATCAACCCCTTTAGCTTTTAAAGTTGTTGCGTAAGTATGTCTAGCAACATAAGAGGTTAGAGGAACATTTATATTTAATATCTTGGCAATTTCTTTTAATCCCTTATTATACTGTTTGAGACATTTTTTTATTCTATCCTTCTTTTGTTTTTCGGTTTGGTGAAAGTCGCTAAGAATAGGAAAAACATATTCCTGATCTATATTTCTATATTGATTTAAAATATTATTGATATTATCAGAGGCTTTAACACTAATTCTTTTACTTGTTTTACTCCTAATGTAAGTAATTCGATGATTATAAATATCACTCCATTTTAATTTAGCCATATCATTAAAATTCATTCCCCTTGTATAATAGGAAAACAAAAAATAATAAATGTACTTGGCTAGTTCAGGATGTTTATTAATAGGAAAGTTTTTGATTTGATCCATATCAACAATAGACAAAGCTCTTGGATTAGCTTTAGATTTTAGATGACTAAGAGAATAGCCATTTTTATTAAATTGTGTAGAAAAAGGATATAATTCTCTTTTATGAAATCCTTGTCTTATTGCTTCGTTAATAATGGCTTTCAAATTTCGCATATAAAAACTTATTCCACCACCACTACAGCCATGTTCAAATAAAAAGGTTTCATATTCTACTAGGAATTTATAATCTATGTCAACAAACATTAAATTATCTTTACTGCAAATCTTTTTAAGTTTATTGTAAGATTGTCTGTAAATAATAGCTGTACTAACTTTATCTTTTGCCTCCAAATCATTAACCAATTGTTTAATAAAATCAAATACCGTTATTTCTTTGTTAAGGTTTAAAAATTCATTTTTGAAATTTTGGAATGTCACTATTTTATTTTCCTTATTAAATCTATCTAATATAGTTTCTGCTCTATTCTCAAAGGTTCTTAAAACTTGGTTCTTTTGCTTGTAATCTTTAAAGCTACGTCTTAACCTTCCTTTAGATTTATCCCAATCATCAGATTTACAGACATACCCTAAAGCTAAATAACTTCTTTTTCTATTAATTGTTAGCCTTAACATTATTGGACTTAAACCATTATTGTAAACCTTGTATTTGTAGTGTACTATTTTTACTGATGCCATTTTATTTATTTTTCTGGTTGACACATGGTTGACACGAAAATAGTAAAAACTAGTAAATAAAGGAAATAAAAAGAAAAAATGTATTTAGAATGATACTGTAAATCAGTTAATTAAGAGTTTAAAGAAAAAATAAGTATTTATATAGAGTATACCTTACAAGCAGGGGGTCACTGGTTCGAATCCAGTACTACCCACTAATTATAAAG
>JAHDBK010000032.1 GCA_020630455.1 Saprospiraceae bacterium | reverse complement strand
GTAAGTCCAAAATACCTATATTTTTTTTCTTTATTTTCCATTTTTCAATGAATTTTTTAAAAATAACAAATTTTTGTTATTTTTTTTTATTAATATTATTATTAAAAATAGAATTAAAAAATCCTATTTCTCTTCTTCTATCTTAGTAATTTTTGCTGTAATGGCTTGTCTATTTGTAAGTTCACGTCCTCCTTTAGCTACTATTAATTCTTCACCATTAAGGCCCTCCTCAATTACTGTCCAACCTTCATAAGTTAGACCTGTTGTGATATTAACTCTTTTTGCGAATTCTGTTTCATCGCCTTTTTCGACTACAAAAACATAAGCATTATCAGTAACATCTTTTCTAATCAACTCTTCAGGAATCATGACTGCATTTTTTACTGTTTCATCATTAATCATCATAATCGCCATTAGATTGGGTTTGTATAAGCCACCTTTATTAGATAAATTAACTTCTACTTCAAACGTACGATTAGCTGGATTAACAGTACGACCGATTTGGCTGACTCTTGCTTTTATTTCTTCATCTAAAGAAGGAAATTTAATAGTAACTGTTTCTCCTTTTTTGACATTTTTAAGATAAATTTCAGGAACACCCGCTACTACTTTCATTGACCCTGTATTCATAATCATGATAATGGGTTGACCTGGCCCTGCTAATTCGCCCTGTTCAAGCATTACCATATCAATTATTCCAGAAGTAGGTGAATAAATATATTGTTTAGTTTTTTGGAAAGAAACAGCTTCTATTGATTTTTCGAGGCTTTCTTTATTGTTTTTGGCTTGAAGAAATTGCATTTCTGAGCCGATATTTTGGTCCCATAATTTCTTTTGTCTTTCATATGCAATTATAGCCAATTCTAAACGAGTATTGAGTTCTGCCAGTTGCTTATCAACTTGTTCCATATCGATTTTACCAACAATATCTCCTTTTTTAATATATTCACCTTCTTGCCATTTCATTTCTAGTAAACGGCCACCCATTTCACTACTAGCCATAGCTGATTTATTAGCTTGGACAGATGCTTGAACTTCAACAAAAGATTTAAAATCTTCTTTTTTTGCTTGAATAGCTGTTACTGAAATTTTCTTAATTTCAGAGGTATCCAATTCTTGAATTTTTTCTTCAAGTTCTTCGGCAAAAGCAGTTAATGATTGAGCTCCTTGTTTAGCATCTGAAAAATACTTTTTCAATTGTTCCAAGTCATCTGGTAATTCTTCTGGAATATTATAAGTGACTTGATTGTTTTCTTCGGGTTGACAAGAAACGAAAACTGAAGTTAAAAAAATGATGAATATCCAATTTCTCATGATTGTATTTCTATTAAAATATAAAAAAAATTCTTTATTATTCTTATTTTAAGATTATTAGATTTTAGACAATAGATTGTAGATTTTATATTAAAATTCTAATATGAAAAAATCAATATATTATTAATTTCCAATAGCTTTATCTAAGTCTAATTTTGCTACTAATAATTCATATTGAGCATTGATTAAATTAGCTTGTGCTTGATATAATCCTTGTTCTGCTTGATTGATTTCAAGGCTAGAACCGACGCCTTCTTTATATTTGATTTGAGTAGTATCGTAAATTTTTTGAGCCAACTCAACATTTTTCTTTCTGTCATCTACTCTTTGCAAGGCATTTTTATAAGCGACTCTAGCATTAGCTACTTGTAATTCAATCGCATTTTCCAATATTTTCTTTCTATTTTTAACGGATTCTAATTGAAGCCTTGCTCTTTCAATTTGGGCTTTCTTTTGAAAACCATCAAAAATAGGTACGTTTAATTGTAAACCAATTAAAGCATTATCATTCCAAGTACCATCTTTGAAGGTATCTCCTTGCCAATTCACACCATAAGAACCAAAGGCTACTAATTGAGGCAAATAGCCATCTTTGTATCTTTGAATATTGAGTTCATTTAAAGTAATCCCTGATTGAACTACGGCATATTCGGAACGGCTATTATAATCTACAGGCCCTTCTAAATCTTCTTGTTCAGGTATCGTTAATAAAGTCTTTAAATCATCTGTAACATCAATTGCTTGTTCTTGAGGATAACCCATTTGAAATTTCAAATAATTCAAAACAAGGTCTTTTTGGTGGTCGAGGCTTTCTTTTTCAGCTTTGAGATTGGCGATTGATAATTCTAGTCTATCTATATCTAATTGTTCTACAAATCCTGCTTTATATAGCTCTTTAGTTTCAAAAAGCATTTTTTCAAGATTCGTAATATTTTTATCTAATATTTTTTGATTTTCATTAATAACAATGGCTGGGAGATAAGCATCTCGTACATTATTTTTAATTTCATCTTGTTTTGATTTGAGTTGTTGATTGACTTGATTGATATAAAATTTAGCTGCTTTTAGACCTGTAAAATAACTACCATCAAACAATAAAGACGATACTTCTAAATTAGCACCGAAATTATTTTTAACACCGAATGCTACTTCGTTATTAAAGTTGGGATTAGGCATACCTGTCATTGGGTCTATACCGAATTCTTCGGGTAAAATAGTAATTGGTAATTTAATCCAATGGGTATAATCTGAAGTGAATTTAGCTTGAGGTATACCGATAGACCTCATCTCAATCACTCTTTGTTCTGCATCAGCAATATCTATTTGAGCTTGTCTTACATCAGGGCTATTATTAATAGCATAATCAATAGCTTCTTGGAGAGAGTATGAGCGGTCATCTTGAGCTTGAGTGAATGAAAGACCAATATACAGTACCAAAGCAATAGTTAGTAAATGTCTCATTGTTGATTTCTTTCTAATAAATATTTATTTAATAATTTTAATCCTTTTGTAGAAGCTACACCATGTATATGATAAGAAATAAATTCAAGATACAATGCTTCTTTGTTATATTTACTTGTAGGGAAAATAGATTCATCTGTGAGTATTTGAGATTTTCTTACATAAAATTTTGCAATAATATCAGCATGAAGATTATCTCTATATAGTCCTAATTCGATTCCTTTTTGAATATTATTAAAAATAATTTTATAAATGTATTCTATATGAAATGACTCTAACATTTCCCATATTTTGCCATAATATTTTTGTAAATCATAGATAACAGAAGGATTCATTTCTCTAAGCATTTTAGAAATGAATTTAGCAATGCTCAACATTTCATCAATAGGATCTTTCGCTTTAGAAACGATTTCATTAATAGCTCTTTGTTCTTCTTCTACATGGAAAGCTAAACAACGATTAATTAAATCATTTTTATTTTCAACAAACTGATATAGTGTTTTTTTGGAAACGCCTAAATGCCTAGAAATGTCATCCATTGTAACACTCTTAATTCCATACTTTAGAAAAAGGTCATTTGCCTTATTTAATATGTCTAATCTTTGTTCCATTATATTGCAAATATATACACAATAAACTTTGGAAACTATTTTTTGTTCAAAAGTTTCCAAAGTTTTTTGACTTATTCTATAAATTACTTGAAAAATCCGATAAATAAATAAATGAAGTGACAAAAGACATTAGATTTTAGACTTACATTTTTTAGACCTATTGGGAAAATTGGCACAATGATTGAATAGTAATAATTAGAGCAAAAACTTAAAAAACAACCGATAATTTTTTTAGATAACTAACACTTTAATTTAAAAATCAAAAATGAATTCAAACGCTATCTCTAAAAAAACTCATGGTAACTCTCTATTTTATATTTTCGTATTATCTGTCATGCTTTTTTTAATGGTAGGTTTGTTTCCACAAACAGATACCTCTAGTAGTGATATACAGTTTTTAGAAGAAATTACAAAATCCGTGGAAACGGAGATTAAATAAAGAAATTTCTTTATTTTTTCTTGTTTTTTCTTTTCCATTTTTTCAATGGAATTCCTTGAGGTTGTGGTTCTTCAATAATAGGTAAGGCATTTATATCCAATAACTCAAAGGATTCCATAAAATCATCTGAATCGGTATTCATACTATTTAATTTTGTACAAACAGTTTGAATGGTATAGAAGCGATTTTTAACGACAAAAGCTCTTGTTCTAATTACGCCTTCTTCATTTTCTCCATAATCAACTCTCCATTGTTTTGCTAGATAATCGTCTACATAAATATCACTTTGGTATTTGAGAACTCCATTAATACTCAAAACTGATTCTTCGACTGTTGCATCTAGAAATTCTTTCACTAATTCACTAGAATCAGAGTGAATAGAGCCTTCAGGATAATCTACATAAGAAATGATATAAAACACATTTAATGCTTCTTCATTAGTATCTTGATAGGTGAATGTATGATATTCCATTTCACCAATCTGGGTTTCTACTTTTGAGATAGTTTCTTTTAAATTTCCTAATGTTTTCACTTTGAAACGTCCTTCGAATGAACGAAAAGAAGTCCAATCTTGAGCATTAATATTATTAATAGAAACTAATAAAATAGAGCAGATTAATAATATATTTTTAATATTAAAATTCATAATTATAAAGTCTTATAAAATAATAGTACTCAAAGAAGATGAATCGTTGCATCATCATGCAACAGGTTTGAGTCCTAGTTTAAGTCCTTGACTAATCATCATTTGGTAAGCGGCATCATAATCATTAGGAATATCTCCATCAAGAATAGCTTCTCTAATAGCATCTTTGATAATACCTACATTTTTAGAAGGAGAAATACCGAAAGTATCCATTATTAATTCTCCTGTAATTGGAGGTTGCCAATTGCGTATTTTATCTTTTTCTTCTACTTCTTTTAGTTTTAATCTTACTAATTCATAATTCCTTAAATACTTCTTTACTTTCTTAGGATTTTTTGAAGTAATATCTGCTTCACATAAAATCATTAAATCATCAATATCATCACCTGCATCAAATAACAATCTTCTAATTGCAGAATCCGTTATATTTTCTTTAGTTAATGAGATTGGACGGAGATGAAGACGAACTAATTTTTTTACATATTTCATTTTATGGTCTAGAGGTAATCTAAACCTTTTGAATATAGAAGGAACCATCTTAGCTCCAACAACTTCATGTCCATGAAAAGTCCAGCCATGTTCCTCTTCAAATCTTTGTGTATTGGGTTTCGCAATATCATGAAGAATAGCTGCCCACCTCAACCAAAGGTTATCCGTATTTTTAGAAATATTATCCAATACTTCTAAAGTATGATAAAAATTGTCTTTATGTCCCCTTCCCTTTACTACTTTTACTCCTTGTAAAGCTGACATTTCTGGAAAAATAATATCGAGTAATCCCGTATTATATAAAAGTTTAAAGCCTTTAGAAGGTTGAATAGAAAGTATAATTTTATTGAGTTCAATAGCGATTCTTTCAGCAGAAACGATTCTTATTCTATGTTTATTTTTAGCAATCGCTTTTAGTGTTTTTTCTTCAATTTGAAAATCTAACTGAGAAGCGAACCTAATGGCCCTTAACATCCTCAGCGGGTCATCCGAAAATGTTTTTGTAGGAGCTAAAGGCGTTTTAATTGTTTTTTGTTCTAAATGATAGATACCTTTGAATGGGTCAATAATTTCCCCATAATTATAATCATTCAAAGAAACCGCTAGGGCATTAATCGTAAAATCTCTACGATTTTGATCATCTTCTAGCGTTCCATTTTCTACAGTGGGTTTTCTTGAATTGAATTGATATGATTCTTTTCTTGCTCCAACAAATTCTACCTCCAAATCTCTATGCTTGAACATGGCAGTACCAAAACGGCTATAAACTACAACTTTAGGTATGGGCTTTAATCCAGCAGCCACTTTTTTTGCCAAGTCTATACCACTTCCTATGCAAACTATATCCATATCCTTTGATGGTCTTGCCAACAGTCTATCTCTTACGTATCCGCCAACAACATAAGCATCAACACTCAATTCATCAGCCGCTAAAGCAATTCGTTCAAAAATATCTCTTTCTTCTTTTTTTATATTAAAAACCATCTTAGATAATTAGGTATTCTATTTTTACAAAATTAATTAATATTTATATTACATTAATAATAATTAAAAAAAATTAGTTTCAATAAAGATAAAAAAAGCTAATTATAAAGAAAATTCTTTATAATTAGCTTTTATAATTAATTCAATATTCTATAATTACATTATACCTAATGCCCTTAAGATATCTAAACCGTTAGAATATAACATCAAGAATAGGACTAGATATAATCCAATATTCAATAATACATTCATTATTCTATCAGGAATTTCTCTACCTGTAATCATTTCATATAATAAGAATACTACATAACCCCCATCTAATAAAGGAATCGGTAACAAGTTCATAATAGCAAGGATAAGAGATAGTATTCCAGTCATATACCAAAATCTTTTCCAATTCCAAGTTTGACCAAATAAACCACCTATTGAACCAAAGCCACCTAAACTTTCTGATGCTTTCATTTCACCACTGAACATCATTCCAAAAGCACTGAATTGGTCTTTTATAAATTCTGAACCTTTTGAGAAACCAGCAGGAAATGCTGCACCTAATGAATAATCAATATGTTCGTAATCAAAGAACTGTTTATCATCTGCAGCATTAATTCCTAATTTAGAATTTTCATTGACTTTGGCATTGGTATATAAAACTGAATCTACACCTGATCTTAGATAACCTATTTTTACTTCTTTATCTTTATAATTTTTAATTCTTTTATTATAATCAGAAAAATAATTTACAGTCGTATCATTTAGGCTGACAATTTTATCACCTTTTTTGAGGCCTGCTTTATCTCCACCATTTCCTACAATAACAGAATCCAAGACAAAAGGAAATCTAGCTCCTACGACTTCCATCCTTCTATACTTGTATTTTAATAATTTTTTTCTTGCTTCTTCATTGACAGTGAAAGTCATTTCTTTTCCATCTCTCAATACGGTAACTTGGTTTTGTTTGCCCAAACTAAAAGCTTTTCTGAACTGCCCTCTATCCATATATTCAAATGGCTTATCTCCAATTTTTAGGATATGGTCACCGTCTTTAAAACCAAGCTCTTCTCCTAGAGAATCTACATAAATACCATTTTGTTTAACTTCTTTATTAGGCAAAAGGTCTTCGCCCCAAACCCATAAGACCATAGCATAAATAAAGAAACCTAGTATAAAGTTGACAATTACACCACCAAGCATGATGATGAGTTTTTGCCATTTTTTCTTAGAGCCATATTCATCAGGAGCGGGTACTCTATCTGGGTCAGGTGCATCTTGAGTTTCATCTTGCATACCTGCGATTGAAACATATCCTCCCATTGGGAACCAACCTATTCCAAATTCTGTATCTCCAATTTTCTTTTTAAATAAAGCATAATTCATTTTGTCTGGAAAAGGAAATAAGAAATCAAAGAAAAGATAAAACTTATCAACTCTAGTTCCAAACATTCTCGCTGCAATATAGTGACCAAATTCGTGTAAAGTCACTAAAATGGTTAGACTTAAAAATAATTGTGCTATTGTTACTAATATTCCCATTAAAGATGTTTATTTAAATTAATTTTTTTGAAACAGCCGCAAAGGTAAGTATAATCTAAGCTACAAACAGTAAAAATGTCTATTTTTGTATAATTATTAAGAAATAAAAGATTTAAATATGGATAATCAACAATTTTTATATGATGAATTGCCTCAAATTTTAAATACAATTGATAAAAATGCTAAGGCAGAATGGGGATTAATGACTCCCCATCATATGATTGAGCATTTGAGTTTATTAGTTGCTTTTTCTAATGGAAAAATTAATGCTCCTAGTTATTTTGATGAAGAAAATCAATTAAAAAATAAAGTATTTTTGCAGCAAGAAAAAGTAACTTTCCCCAAGAACTTTAATGCTACTGGTAATACTAAATTAATGCCTTTAAGATTTGAAGATATTGAAGTTTCAAAACAAAAATTAATTGAATCTTTTCATCTCTTTAAAAATTATTTTGAAGAGAATGAAAACCAAACAGCTAATCATCCTATATTTGGAAAATTAAACTACGAAGAGTGGTTGATTTTTCATGTTAATCATGTAAAACACCATCTAGATCAATTTAAAATTAAATATTAACAAAAAATACTATACATTTTTTTACTATGGCACAATTATTGGTATTTAATAAGTAGAGTAAAAAAATGAGTGAGTAAAAAGTAAAAAGTGGCTTCCTTCTCAGGGAAGCTACTTTTTTTTATTGTCTTGCCATTTTCCATACTTCAGGAACTCCTCCCCTATTTTGATAAAATAATAAAGTATCTATACTAGAAGGATTATCAGAAGTAAGCCCTAATTTGACAGCCATCTTTTTACCTCCTTCAGGAGTAGTATATAATTTATCTTCTAAGGTATACCAAGTACCTGTTTGACCGCTATTTTTATCTTTACTATAATAAGTATAAGTACTATCGGCATTGAATTCGAAGTTAATTTCACCAAGAGGGGCACTTGTATTTTTATTATTATCAATAATTTCTACACAATGCCAATTGCCCACCATTTGATTATGGTCTAATAAATTTGTAGTACATGCACTTATTAATAATATTATTAATACTAATAAAAATGATAGATTTTTTTTCATGATTTTTTTATAATTTTAAAAATAATAGATTTTATTAGGAAAATACTTTTTAAAAATGCTCTTAGAGCATGTTTAAATTTTAATCTTTATGAAAACCAATATATTAAGAACTTGTCTTTATAAATATTTTATTGTTTATCCCGATAAACTCAAAAATATTTATTTCGCCAAAACCTTAATCTATTGATTCTCATTGTGATAAATTTTTAAACATGCTCTTATAATTTAATATAAAAAAAGGAATAAGTTACAATAACTTATTCCTTTTAATTTATATCATATATATTTTAACCAATTAGAGCTACAAAACCAAGGAAAGTCAAACAACCTGCTACAAATCCTATAGCAGCTAACCAAGCTATTTTCTTGAAGTACCATACAAAATCAATCTTCAACATACCCATAGCCGCTACACCAGCAGCAGAACCAATTACTAACATAGAACCACCTGTTCCAGCAGCAAATGCTATAAAGTGCCACAATTTAGCATCTATAGCCTCTGTGTACATACCCATAGATGCTGCTACAAGAGGAACATTATCAATAATAGCAGAACCTACACCTAGTAACATTACTACAACATCTTGATTAGGAACTACTCCATTCAACCACTCAGCTACGTAACGTAATGTATGTACAGATTCTCCAGAATCAAGAGTAGAAACTACGATAGATTCTAATGCTCCTACTGCCATTAATATTCCTAAGAAAAACAAGATACTAGCCATTTCGATACGGCTCAATGCTTTATGACCAGAATACTGTACTTTTCTTTCTTTATCAAAATCTTCTTCTGGGTGAATATACTCAGAAACTAACCAAACAACACCCATACTCAACATCATACCTACATAAGGAGGCAAGTGTGTAACAATTTTAAAAATTGGGACAAAAACAATCATTCCTAAACCAAGAAATAGCATTCTTCGACTCGATTTCAATTCTCCTCCTTCTAAGTCTGATTGTGCATCTATTTCTATTTCTCCTTTAAAAGGTTTCATCATCGTAGCAATAAATGTAGGAATCACAAAACAAACAATAGACGGAATTACTAAATATTTAATCAATCCTCCTGCTGAAACTTTATTGCCTATCCATAACATAGTCGTAGTTACATCACCTATTGGCGACCAAGCACCACCAGCATTTGCTGCAATAATAATCATACCACCAAACCACAATCTAGATTCTCTATCTTTAATAATTTTCATTAATAAAGTAACTAAAACGATAGTTGCAGTTAAGTTATCTATAATTGCTGATAATATAAATGCCAATGCACCAATAATCCATAGGAATCTCTTTTTAGAACGCGTTCTAACCCAGCCTTTCAAAACCTCAAAACCTCTATGAAGGTCAATGATTTCAACAATAGTCATTGCACCAATTAAGAAAACTAATATTTCTGCTGTTTTACCTAAATGGTGTAATAAGGTATTTTTAAATCCATCTTCGACATGGTGTAATTCATCACCTGTAAGACCATGACTAAAACTAAAGACATGTCCGTGACTATCAATCACTTGAAAAATGCCCTCATGAAATCCAATGGCTACTAATGCCCACATAATAGCGGCCATTAATAAAGCGGGAACGGTTTTATCTAATTCTAATGGGTGTTCAAATACTATGGCTAAGTAGCCAATAATAAAGGTAGCTATTAAAATTGCAAACATATTTTACGTTTTATTTTGATATAATAATTTGCGAATTTATAAAAAAGAATTGTATTTATTTAGACTTTATGAATATTATATGCTTAGACATTAGATTTTAGATAGTAGATTTTAGATTTCCATCTAAATAATAAAGAGATTTATTTATCTTTTAAATTTATAAATTATTTTTATCTAATAATTGCTTATTTCTAAATGCATTAATTAAAGATAAAGAAATAAATGATATTATAAAAATAAAGATACATATAAACAATTCTCTACTATTTCCACATTCAATTAAACAAAATATACTAGGAGTATATGGAGGATCCATTCTTACTAAAAATTCTAATATACCTATAAAAATCAATGAGCTTATTGATAAAATAATTAAAAGAAAAAATAATAAAAACAAATTCTTATAACTACAATTTACGATATAAACAATAAGCCCAAATAGAAATCCTAAAAAATAATATTTTATATACCAATACTCTATATCAATGAATACAAATGATATTATTATGAATATGTTAAATATAAACAAGGAAAAAATCCATTTGGAGAGACTTTTTGTATTTTTAGTAAGAAAATATACACAAATAGTAAATAAGCCCGTATGTATAAGACTCAATATAAAACTATAATCTCTTATTCTATTATTCCTAATTTCTAAGCCCTCTATAAAAGAGGTATCAAAAAGCGAAGTAAAATAAAAATACAGAATTAATATCACCCAAAGAAACACTTCCCATATTATACCAGCTAATCTATGTTTCATAGTAGTTTTACTAGTATTAACAAGCTAAAATTTAATAAAATAGCTCTTATTAAAACAATTTGACATAAAGTTTTTTAAAGATAAAGCAAGTTTTTAAATAAAAGCTTATTTTTGCACCATATTTAACTAGGATATGTCGAAAACAGTTAAGATAGGAAACATTGATTTGGGAGAATTTCCCTTGCTTCTTGCTCCGATGGAAGATGTAAGCGACCCTCCGTTTAGGGCTTTGTGTAAAGAACAAGGCTGTGATATGATGTACACTGAATTCATCTCTGTAGAAGGACTTATCAGAGATGCTTATAAGAGTGTCCAAAAAATGGATATATATGATTACGAAAGACCCATAGGTATTCAAATTTTTGGGGCGGAAGAAGATTCAATGAGGAGAGCGGTTGAAATAGTAGAAAGAGCCAATCCAGAAGTCATCGATATTAATTTTGGTTGCCCTGTCAAAAAGGTCGTCTGTAAAATGGCTGGAGCAGGCATTTTACAAGACATTCCTAGAATGGTTAAGCTTACAGAATTAATTGTAAAATCAACGAATAAGCCCGTTACTGTAAAAACAAGATTGGGTTGGGATGATAAAACTATTTTTATTGAAGAAGTAGCGGAGAGATTACAAGACGTAGGGATTCAAGCATTGTCTATACATGGTAGAACTAGAAAACAAATGTATAAGGGCGAAGCGGATTGGACTTGTATTGGGAATATTAAAAACAATCCTAGAATTCATATACCAATTTTTGGGAATGGCGATATAGACAGCCCTCAAAAAGCCAAAGAATATAGAGAAAGATATGGTGTAGATGGTATCATGATTGGCAGAGCGAGTATTGGTTACCCTTGGATTTTTAGAGAAATAAAACACTATTTTGCTACAGGTGAAATTCTACCTCCTCCTAGTGTACACGAACGAGTTGAAGCGGCAAAAAAACATTTAGAATTTTCTGTAGAATGGAAAGGAGAAAAGTTAGGTATTTTAGAAATGAGAAGACATTACACCAATTATTTTAGAGGTTTCCCTAATATCAAGCCATATCGTGGTCAATTAGTACAAAGTGATACTGCTGAAGAAGTGGTAGCTTTATTAGACCAAATTGAAGAAAAATACAGTACATTCGATGTATTGTCATAAAATAAAATAATAAAGAAATTTCTTTATTATTTACATATAGTATTTTATTTTTTAAAACAAGTTAATGAATAAGTACAATTCAGCGCATATTTAAATTTACAATAAATGTGACTTTTTTAATTATATTTGTCAAAATTTTGAAAAGTAAATATTTTTTAACTTAAAAACCATATTGATTAAAATGGGATTATTTGATTTTTTTAAGAAAGCCGGTTCAAAGGCATTAGTAGAGGAAGAGAAAAAACAAGATGTAAAAAAAGAAAGCTCTTTAGCAAAAGAAATTGCAAAAAAAGCTAAAATTGCTGTTTTTCATAACATCGTCAAATCTCTAAACCTTGAAGTAAGTGATTTAGAAATTGATTTAGAAGGTGATTTAATTACTGTTGGAGGAAAAGTAACTTCTCACGAAACTCGTGAAAAGATTATTTTGGCATTGGGAAATGTTGAAGGAATTGCTCAAGTACAGGATTATATCATCGTAGATGAACCAGAAGTTCCTGAATCTACATTCTACACAGTTCAAAAAGGAGATTCATTATCTAAAATTGCTAAAAAAGTATATGGTGATGCGATGAAGTATCCAGTAATTTTTGAAGCTAATAAGCCAATGTTAGATAGTCCAGATAGAATTTATCCAGGACAAAATTTAAGAATTCCGACTTTAACTGCTTAATTAATAGAATTTATTGAGCATCTAATTTAGAGTATGTTTAAATTTTAATCTTTATGATAAATTTTTAAACAGGCTCTTATAAAAAAAGGACAATCAGAATTAGTTGATTGTCCTTTTTTTATTTTTTATTGCTGAGGAGTTGGTCTTTTTTTGCGTTTGGTCACAAATAACTCCTTAATATGTTTTTCTTTCATGAAATTCATTTCTTTGAAAGTCGCTGTTGTAAATTTCTTTACATTTTGATAATCGCCGCCTCTTTTATCGGTATAAGTCTTTAGGCATTGTCTTAAATATCTTAAATCAATATTTTTAATTTCTTGCTTGAATTGTTCATTCCCGAATATATTGATATAAGAATTAAATACTTTGTGCATATCAAACCAAGTACTATAATCAGAAGGTTCTAAATTATCCATTAATGTACGAACATATACTAATATTGATTGTCTAATACATTCATTATTATCTGATAATCCTTGATATGAATTGTGATAACGCCTTACTTCTCCCATTACTTCTTCATTAATATATCCTTTGTTATGAACTACTTTTAAAGAAGCGTATAAGTTGGTTAAATCATCTTCTATATCTACATCCATTAAATCAATTATACGTCTATCAGCTGCTGCATCTAAGGCAGGCGTTTTTCTTTCGTGGAGATCTAGCAAAAATCTAAGATATTGATCAGTAAACTCATCATTATCTTTTCTTTGTTGATTGAATATTGGAGCTAATACATTTTTATAATCTTCATTTAATTCAAAATAATTTAAAAATAAACCAAGAATATAAGTGTATTCATCTGAACCTTTTAGTTCTTCGTTCATCAACATTGCTGTAATAGGTTGATAAAGAGAAACATTATCATCTTGATGAGCAATTCTATAAATCATAAAATCCCTAATCATTCCAAAAATAATCTTTAATTCTGCTGGATTACTTGGAAACTCCGTTGATAAATAATTAGCGTTACGGAACTGGATTTTATATCTTTGATAAGCTGATTTTTTAGCACTAATATCTCTTAATTCGTGTAATTTTTGGTTTTGCAACCACCATTTCACTTTTTTATTATGTACACTTTTAATCAAATTAGTCACCCATATATCACTACTTAAAGAAAAACCTATTTGTACCGATTGACCAATTTTTGTTTTTAAAATATCAAAATTAGGAGAATTACAAATAAAAGATAAAATATCTCTAAATTGATTTTCTGGTCTTACATAGTTATAATGATTATCAATTTGACCTCTTAATACTGAATATCCTAGAATTTTAGGCAAGTATAAACCTGCATAATCATCGTGTAATAACTCTTGTTCTAAAGACATTAATTGAAGAGGTTGAGATTCAGCAACAGCCTGATACAATTGGTCAATAGAAGGTTCAAACATCTCTTGCAATGCCTTGTATTCTTCCTGTTCTTCTGTATCTAAATAAGCTGCAAGCTCTTCAGAAGCTTGTATTGCTTCATTGATTTGATTTAAGTGATCCTTATAAATCTGATCTAATTCCATAATTCAATTTAGTTTAAAAAGAATCCATAGTTAGCACTCTTATCCTTTTTAAAAAGGTCGACCGAAGCCGAAAAGTAGTACCAACTATGGACTAGTGTAAAAATTATTCTTTAACTTTAAAATATTCTACTGCAAATATAGTTTTTATTCCTAATAATAAAAATTTTTAAGGCTAAAATATTAATAGATGTTAT
>JAHDBK010000601.1 GCA_020630455.1 Saprospiraceae bacterium | reverse complement strand
TAGAGCGTTTGACTGGCAGTCAAGAGGTCGCAGGTTCGATTCCTGTATCCTCCACATTAAAAATCAAGCAGTTATGAAGATTTAATTCATAGCTGCTTTTTTATATGTGTGCGAAGTGTATATGTGATTTTTGAAATTTTCTCATTCTCAAAGTGCTAAAGGTTACCCCATAGATATTTTATAGCTAAAAATGAAGAATGTTCAATCTATGATATTAATGTTCTGCATCAAAGAATAATATCGATCTTTCACGGTAGAAATAATTAATGACCTTTCTAGATTTAATCCTTCAATATCTTTGATTTGATTGAATTCACGCAAATGTTTATCTCCCCAAATGCTTATATCAATTAGAATTGATGATAATTCAACCGCTTTCTCAGTAAGTAAGTAGATATTTTCTTTTTTGTTGTTGGCTTGTTTTTGCTTGGTAATTAATTCATAGGAAGCCAAAAGTTTTAGGCGGGAAGAAAGAATACTTGGAGCAATCTGCTCATCTGATGAAGAAAATTCCTTGAATGTCAACTTATGGTATAGTAGCATATCTCGTAAAATAAGTAAAGACCATTTATCACCTATAATATCTAATGTGGAAGCTATGGGGCAACCTGAGCGGAAATTATCTTTCATTTTTAAGAATTTATTACTACTAATTTGATAGTAATATTTATCTTTGCTATTATTTTGATAGTAAAAATAAATATTTCTATGATGGAACAGGAAAAATTAACAAAAATCAATTTGTACGATAAACTAAATGCTGCTTTTGTTAGTCTCATAACCCCTGAAATGTCTGGATTGAATAAAATTAGAAAGCAAAATGATTATTCAAAAATACCAACATTAGAACAACCATTCGATATGCCACTAGAATTCATTTCTATTGGCGGAGTAAAAATAAGAATGGCAAAATCAATCATAGATAGACAAGAGAAAGAAACAATAGTTCTGTTATCGGCCTTTCCCCACACAATCATAGCCTATTCGCCTATTTGGGAAGCATTAAAAAAAGAATATAACCTTTTTACCTATGATTTACCGGGATTCGGAGCGAGTGAGACGAAATCGGAATACATGTCCTTTACGTTTCAAGGGGATTTTCTAAATACATTTTTGAAACATTTTGATATTGAAGATTCACATTTAGTCGCTCCAGATGTGGGTATGGCGAGCGCATTGTCGTACGTCATAAACCATAAGAACAAAATAAAATCAATGATGATTGGTGACGGACCTGCTGCATTGCCTACATCTGAACCGAGTATCATGAAAAAAATGGTGCATTCGGGTTTTTGGCGGACTATGTTCATCATTGCAGGAAGTGGGGCTTTGATCGAATCGGCAAAGAATTTAGGGAATGTCAGATATGTTCCCAATAAATATGAGATATCAGATTATAAAAAATCACACAAAGGTAAGGTGGCTAACAACATGAAGTGGTTTAAAAAGTACCCTGAAGCACTAAAGGAGATTGATAGAAATCTAAAAAACATCCAAATTCCTATAAAGATTTTCTGGGGAGAACATGAAGCCATCCTACATAAAGAAAATGGGATAAACCTAAACAAACGATTACCTAACAGTGAACTTGAAATTTTTGAAAATTGTGGACACTTTGTTTATCAAGATGACTATACTAGATTTATAAGGTTGATTCAAACGTGGGTAGAGAAACACCAATAAATCGTCTGTTGGTAGAAATTAAACTATATGAAGAAAATGGAGTCAAAGGAATATATTAAATCAGGTAACATGAATAAAATAGCATATCTATTCATTTTCACGGCTGTATTATTTACAGCTTGTGATAAAGACGAATCCATCGACAATGGAATACCCATAGTCAAGGCAGAATCCTCTTATACGGTTTTGGTAGATGAAAATATCACATATGCTGACGGGCTGAGCCATAATACTACGAGTATTTCCCCTTTTGCCATTCCTTTAAAATTGGATGTTTACTATCCCGATAATAATTCTACTAATAGACCTGTTTATATGTTCATTCATGGTGGTGGATTTACAGGTGGAACAAAGACTAAGCCTGAAATCGTAGAGATGGCCAATTACTATGCCTCAAGAGGATGGGTTTTCATTTCTGTAGACTATAGAACAACAGAGGAATTAGGTACAATACAAGGAATGACCCCAGAGGAAGTATCTACGTATTATAGAGGAATGGCACCTCAAGAATGGATTGATAATGCTTTGCAAGGAGCACAGAACCCAGATCAGGTTCAACAAGCCACTGCTATGTATCTCGCCCAAAGGGATGCAAAAGCCGCTCTTCGTTGGATTGTGG
>JAHDBK010000031.1 GCA_020630455.1 Saprospiraceae bacterium | reverse complement strand
TATCTAAACAAATAAGGTATGACTCGCAGCTATGTTCTATGTTTATTTTACAAAGTTAGTATGTTTTTACAATATTTGTTATAAAAAGTGATATTAAAATTTTAACATTTTATCTTTTTTTATGATTTATAAGACTTTATAATAAATTGTTTTTTGTAAAATTCAGATTAAAACATATTTAATTTTAATCTTTGCGGATAGTTTATAATACTTTTTTAATAATAGTTTAATCCTATGGAAAAAATTCTACAACTCCTTCCTCAGCTAAGTCAACAACAAGTTGAGCAATTAGAGGCTTTAAAAGATTTGTATACAAGAATGAATGAAAAAGTAAATGTTATTTCTAGAAAAGATATAGACAATATATACGACCACCATGTTTTACATTCTTTATTTATTAACAATATTATATCTTTTACAAATGGGACTGATATTCTTGATTTAGGTACAGGAGGCGGATTCCCTGGTATTCCTATGGCGATTATATATCCTGATGTTCGATTTTTATTAGTAGATGGACGAGGAAAAAAAATAATGGTTGTTCAAGAAATCATTGAAGAATTAGGATTAAAAAATGTAACTGCTAAACACATCAGAGCAGAAGAAATAAAGAATAGAAAATTTGATTATGTAGTATGTAGAGCCGTTGCTAGTATTGATAAATTAATATCTTGGTCTAGACCATTATTAAAAAACAAACAAAACAATGCTATCCCCAATGGAATTTTTGCGTGGAAAGGGGGGAATGTAAAAAAAGAATTAGAATTAATTCCTAGACATGAATATACTGAAACCTATCCTTTGAAAGAATATTCTAATTATGAATATTATCAAGAAAAGTATATATTATATATACAAGGTTAGAGAACAAGGTCTATTTTATTTAGAAATATTCTCATTTTTTATTTTTTTAATAAAAATATTAACATTTAATGCTTTAAGATTTTTAAATAAGAAAAAAAATTTAGACCTTTGTACTCCCTTTGAAAGAAGGGATATATTTTGTTCATTTTTAAAGGATTGTAAATAATTTATTGCTCGTATGAGAAAGGCAGATATCATTAACCAAATCGCAGATAAAACTGGAATCCCAAAAGTAGACGTTCTAGTAGCTATAGAACAGTTTTTTACGGAAGTAAAAGATACTTTAGCTGAAGGTGAAAATGTCTACATAAGAGGCTTTGGCTCATTTATAGTAAAAAAGAGAGCTGAAAAAATTGGTAGAAATATCAAAAAAAACACCTCTGTGGTTATTCCAGAACATTGCATCCCTGCTTTTAAGCCAGCAAAAATATTTACAGAACAGGTTAAAGAATCTGTTGACCCAAAGAATGTTCAATAATACATGAATAACCGTCACTGGATATTAATCATTTCAGGTCTTGTTTTATTAGCCATTTTATTTTTTATGCCTATTAAAAATAAGTCTAAGGCTTCTAATTCAAGTAATTTACAGGTCAGTAGTGCTTCTAATATTATTCAACAAATTGAAAAGGAGCATACAGGACAAGAAATGAGTAATATTTTAGTACTGAAAGATTTGATTAGTGCTGAAACCAATGATTCTTTAAAAACCAAGTACATGGAACAATTATCAGGTGCGTGGTTTTCACTTGGAGAGCCTGCAGCAGCTGGAGTGTATGCACAACAAATTGCTGAAAAGGTAAACTCTGAAGATACTTGGTCAATAGCTGGAACTACATTTAGTTATGGTTTAAAATCTTATCAAGACAATCCTACAATTCGTCTTTTTTGTAAAGAAAAAGCAGTAGAATGTTTAGAAAATGCCATTTCTATCAATCCTGAAGAAACGCAGCACAGAATTAACTTGGCTTTATGTTATGTTGATATGCCCCCTGAAGATCAACCAATGAAGGGGATTTTAATGCTAAGAGATTTATTGGATAAAGATCCAAATAACGCTCCTGTTTTAATACAATTAGCACAGTTAGCTATCAAAACAGGTCAATATGACAAAGCTGTAGAAAGATTAGAAAAAGCATATTCTATTCAACCAGACAATCTAGCAATTGTTCAAAGATTAATCATTGCTTATGAAGGAAAAGGGGATACGGAAAATGCTTTAAAATATAGAAACATCTTAAATCAATAAGAAAAAAATATTAATCGAAAAAATTCGATTAATAAAGAAAATTTTTTATTAATATAATAAAATTAAAAATTATGCCTTGCGGAAAGAAAAGAAAAAGACATAAGATTGCAACGCACAAGCGTAAAAAAAGATTACGCAAAAACCGTCATAAGAAGAAGAAATAATTAACATTCTTGTTATGCTATACAATATAGCTAATTCTTATAACCTATATCTAGAATATTAGATATAGGTTATTGCTGTTAATTTTTAATAATTTAAATTAAAACGCATCTGTGAATAAAGAGTTAATTATTGATTCTGCGGCGACAGTCATTCAAATTGCCTTACTAGAAGAAAACAAATTGGTCGAATTACATCATCAAAAGACCAATACTCACTTTACTGTTGGAGATATTTTTCTTGGTAAGGTTAAGCATACTATGCCTGGACTGAATGCTGCATTTGTCGATACAGGCTATAGCAAAGATGCGTTTTTACACTATACAGATTTAGGTCCACGTATTCGTTCTCTTCTTTCTTATACTAAACAAAGCATCAACGCATCCCAAACGAGTCATCAGTTAAATGATTTTAGAATTGAACCTGAAATTGACAAGGGAGGTAAAATAGAGCACGTTTTCAAGAAAAAAGATGCCGTTTTAGTTCAAATTTTAAAAGAACCTATATCTACAAAAGGTCCAAGATTAAGTTGTGAAATAACAATACCTGGTCGATTTGTAGTCATTGCTCCTTTTCAAGACAATGTTAGTGTTTCTAAAAAAATTGGGAACAAAGACGAAAGGACTAGGTTGCAAACTATAGTAGAAAGTATTAAGCCCAAAAACTTTGGGGTTATCGTGAGGACTGCTGCAGAAGGTAAAACTACTTCTGATATACACGAAGAAATAATGGGGTTAATGGCAAAGTGGAAACAAGTACACAAACAGTTACACAATGCTAAACCTCCTATGAAATTATTGAGTGAGCTAGATAAAACATCTAGTATCCTCAGAGATTTACTTACTGATTCATTTAACAGAATCATTGTAAATGATGAAGAGATGTATTTACATCTTCAATCCTTTATGAAATCTTTGGATTCCAAGAAGGTAAGTATTGTACATCATTATAAAGGCAAAAAAGCTATTTTTGAAGAATATGGTGTTACGAAACAAATCAAAGCATCATTCGGCAAAACAGTGTCTATGAAATCAGGTGCTTATTTGGTTATTGAACACACTGAGGCAATGCATGTTATTGATGTTAATAGTGGTCATAAAATTCCAGTTAACAATAAAGAAGTAGGAGAAAGTGCATTAAAAGTTAACTTAGAAGCAGCAGCAGAAATTGCACGACAAGTACGACTTAGAGATATTGGTGGACTAATCATAGTGGACTTCATCGATATGAAAAACCCAGAATACAAAAAGGACTTAGTTAGTAAAATGAGGCAGTATATGAAATCTGACCGTGCTCAACATACTATACTACCTTTAAGTAAGTTTGGACTAATGCAAATTACTAGACAGCGTTCTGGACCTGCTCTAAAAATAGACACTTCTGAACACTGCCCTACTTGTAATGGTACAGGTAAAATTCATTCCACAGTAAATATTGCGGATGAAATTGAAAGAGATTTAGAATTTATAATGCGTTCTCATCCAAAGACAAAGGTAAAATTAGTTTGTCATCCTTTTATTGAGTCTTATTTTACCAAAGGATTTCCAAGTAAAAGATTGAAGTGGCGTTTTAAATATGGTAGAAATGTTAAGATTGAAGGTTCTTTTGCGAATGCTATTCTAAATTATAATTTTTACAGTCTAGATACTCAAGACGAAATCAGGCTATCATAAAAAACGCCCGCCTCGTAAAATTACAAGACGGACGCATCAAAACAAAACGAAAAACCAACTTTAAACAAGATAATTTTTTGATTACAAATTGTAATCTTTATATTTTAGCCTGCCTTTAATTTGACAGGAATTTCTTTTATTTCTCCTCCTCTATTAACTGTTAATTTTATAATATCACCTGGACGCTTTCGCCCTACCATTTCTTGAAGTTCTGGAGCAGTATTGATTGTTTTTCCATCAATTTTGGTAATTACATCATCTGGTAATAAACCTGCAAACTGACCTGCTGTTCCATCAAGAACTCCTACTACTACAACACCTTGACTGATATCTAAGTTCAATTCTTTAGCATAATCACTATCTAAATCTTGAATATCAATTCCAATTAATGCTCTTTGAGACGAACCGAACTCAATTATATCGTCTACTACTTTTTTAGCGATATTTATAGGTATTGCAAATGAATACCCTGCAAAAGTTCCTGTTTGTGTAGCAATCGCAGAATTAATTCCCAACAACTTACCTTCTGCATTCACTAATGCTCCTCCTGAATTACCTGGATTCACAGCAGCATCTGTTTGAATAAAAGATTCTATAGAACGACTTCCTCTCAATATATTTATATCTCTACCTTTTGCACTAACAATTCCTAGAGTTACCGTAGATGTTAAATCAAAAGGATTTCCAATAGCCAAAACCCACTCTCCTACTTCTGCTTTATCCGAATCTGCTAAATCTAAAGTTTGAAGTGCATCTGCTTCAATTTTCAAAACAGCTAAATCTGTAGTGGCATCCGTACCTACTAATTTGGCATCAAACGTTCTATTATCATATAAAGTAACTTCTATTACGTCTGCAAACTCAACTACATGATTATTCGTTATTATATATCCATCATCAGTATAAATTACTCCAGAACCTGTTCCTTCTTGTGGTCCAAAACCACCTCCAAAGAAATCAAAGAAAGGATTTCCTGAACTTCTATCTGCTTCTTCTGTTTCTTTAGCTTTAATATGCACTACTGCTGGCATTGATTTTTTTGCAGCAGATTTAAAATCAAAAGTAACAGCGTTTGAGAATGGTGTTGCGTTTATATTAGAAACATTAACCGTTTTATCAGATGCTTCTTTAATAGCTCCTGTATGTGGTTGAATCCAATAAATACCTAACAGAGTAATCAAACCACCTATAACTCCAGCAAATATTAATGAAAATAAATTTTTCATTTTAGTTTGATTTTAAATAAATTAGTTTTTAATATTGTATTATAATTTAAAAAACTTAACTGTAAAACGCTTTTAGTTGATTATTGTTATTAAAATAAAATCACTTTAACGCTTAATTAACATGTTTAGAGCATGTTTAAAAATTTATCACAATGAGAATCAATAGATTGAGGTTTTGGCGAAATAAATATTTTTGAGTTTATCGGGATAAACGATGAAATATTTATAAAGACAAGTTCTTAATATGTTGATTGTCATAAAAATTAAAATTTAAACATGCTCTTAATACAACACCATTGTTTATAATTAGTTTCAACTATGAGAATAAAATAATATGAATTTTCAAACCAACACCTCGAATCAACAATCAATTATTACAGAACTACTTCATCCCCAATATGAATTAGAATTTAAACTTATAGAAAAAAAAGAATTTGTAGAAGGTCTTTTTTGGGGCAAACCTCGTTTTGGTCATCCCGAAGGAGCTATCATTAACCATATACACGATGTACTGAATAACATCCACAAAATCCCAAACCTTTCTGACAAAGAATTACAGCAATTGCGTTTAATCGCTTATATACATGACACCTTTAAACACAAAGAGGCTGCATATAGAAAACTTTTAGGTAGAAAATATGAGTATAGCCACGCTGTTTTGGCCTATAATTTTGCTAAAGAAATAATTATCGACCAACAAGTTCTTGATATTATCCTATGGCATGATGAAGCATATTTTTGTTGGCAAAAAGAAAAATTCAATTTGCTTGAAGAAAGCAATACACAATGGAATAAATTAATGGAAAATATAAAAGATTGCCTTAATCTTTATATTCATTTTTTTAGATGCGACACACAAACTGGAGGTAAAATGCAAGAACCATTAATCTGGTTTGAAAAGAAAATCAAAAAACACTTAACAAATAAATGATAGTTAGACCCTATTCCAAAAAAATTATTATAGCTCAAAATAACCTTTATATTTTATTATTAATTCTAAAGACAAAATTTATTTAAAGTAAATTAGGATTTTACAAAAAAATATCGTATCTTGTGTACAGTTTCAAGCTAAATATTTGGTTTGAATAGGTCATAGGGTGTAAAATTATAAAAGAGCAGTTAATGATAACCCAATTGTTAGCTGCTTTTTTATATCTACTTTTTCCTTACTAATTCTGCCCTTTGCATTCCTTGAATTTTATAATTGTTCACTTGAGGTATACTATCTAGACCTCCTGTTATATTATCGACCTCTTCTTTTCCAAAAATAATTTCGAAAACCAATTCCTCTCCTTTCTTTTCGTATATGGCCATTACTTTATTTCCTTGAACTGCAAATTCAGACATCAATTTCCCTTTTACATAAAAAGCATCTAATATTATACTGTTTTTTTCATCTATTTTAAATTCTTGGGTTTCTCCTTTTGGTGCAATGAGTCGATAATCTCTAAAATCATCCTCTCCGTACTTAATTTGCCATTTGTATAATGTATCAACATCCGTCTTATCTATATTCAATTGCATTGGAATTTGCCTAGCTCCTATATCTAAAAGTCCTTCATATAGGCCTATCCAATCTTGAGGAAATATATCATTTTTAATTTCTTGATTAAACACTTCTTTATTTACATTGCAAGACAACACAAAAATCAAAAGGAAGAGAACAGCAATTTTATTCATAATAAAATATATTTTAATAAACATATTATTCATAAATATAAAAGCCATTTAATTTTCATTAAATGGCTTTTATATTTATATACTTATAGTATAATAGGCGTTATTAATCATTACTAGCTAGCATAGCAATTAGTCTTAAAATTTCTAAGTACAACCATACTAAAGTAACTAATAAAGCAAATCCTCCAAACCATTCCATATATTTTGGTGAGCCACTTCTTACACCATTTTCAATCATATCAAAGTCCAATAAAAAGTTAAGTGAAGCAACAATGATGATTACTATTGACAAACCAATAGAAAACCAATCCCCTGCAAACAAAAACCCACCTGCTTCAACACCAAACAATCTTAAAACATAAACAATGAGATACATCCCAATGATTCCCATAGTCGCGCCACCTACTACCATTCTAAATTTCTGAGTTACTTTGATTAATCCAGAACGATAAATCATTAGCATTGAAAACAATACTGTTATAGTTGCAATCGCTGCGATAGGAACAATACCATTAAACATCGAGCCATAAATTACGGAGGCAATTCCAACTACAATTCCTTTTACCATGGCATACAAAGGAGATAATGTAGGAGCAAGTGTTGGCTTGAAGCTTATCACCATAGCCAAAACAAATCCAATTCCAATACTTCCCATTAATATTCCATTACTTATAGGTAAAGCATAAGCTGTAAAAAATGCAGAAAGCACCATAAGGCCAATTAACAACATGGTTTTATTCAAAGTGCCATTTAAAGTCATTTGATTTTCTAAACCAATAGACTCTGGTGCATCTAAAACTTCAGTGTCCGAATAATTTACTTGAAACTGTGTTTTTTCAGTATCAAATTTTTTCATCATTGGATTACTAGATTTATTCAATCTGTCAAACATAATTTTTTAGGTTTTAATTAATAATAAAATTTAATTGAATATAAAATTAATAATTTTAATAATCAATTGCTACATATAATAGATAATAAATTCAACAAAAGTGACATCTAGTTAGTTTCAAAAACCAACAAAAAAGCCCATTAATAAAGAAATTTCTTTATTAATGGACTTAAAATATTTTACAAAAAAATATAACTATGCCTTTTTATCAGCAAAATCTTTCATTAAAGCTACTAATTTTTCAATGCCTTCTTTTGGCATAGCATTATAAATAGAGGCTCTAAATCCGCCAACAGTTCTGTATCCCTTCACTCCTACTAAACCTTCTTCGGTACATCTATTTAAAAACTCCGCTTCAAGTGACTCATAGCCTTTATTCATCACAAATGTCACATTCATTAAAGAGCGGTCTTCTTTACGTGCCGTTCCAACAAATAAAGGATTCCTATCAATTTCATCATATAAAATAGCTGCTTTTTCTTCATTTTTTAATTCCATAGCAGCCACTCCTCCTTGTGCTTTCACCCAACGCATGGTTAATAAAGAAACATAAATAGGAAAAACAGGAGGCGTATTGAATGAAGAAGCTTTATTAATATGAGTATTATAATCCAACATCGTTGGAATATTTCTAGAAACTTTACCCAACATATCCTTTCTTACTATAACCAAAGTAGTACCTGCTGGCCCCATATTTTTTTGTGCTCCTGCATACAACAATCCTATTTTGTCAGTAGGAACTGGACGACTGAAGACATCTGAAGACATATCCACTACCAAAGGAACATTAGTTTCTGGAAAAGCATGATATTGAGTACCATAAATGGTATTATTACTCGTCAAATGTAAATATTTGATATCATTAGGAATATCAAAATCTTTTGGAATGTATGTATAATTATCCGCTTTGGAAGAAGCCAATACTTCTTGCGTTCCAAAATGGCTCACTTCTTTAATGGCTTTTGCAGACCAATTCCCTGTATCGACATATCCCGCTTTTTCATTCTCATTTAAAATATTCATAGGAATCATAAAAAACTGAGAACTTGCTCCTCCTTGTAAAAAAAGTGCTTCATAATCATCTCCAAATCCCAGTAATTCTTTAGCTAAGGCTCTTGCCTCTTCTAATACTGCTACAAATTCCTTGCTTCTATGAGAAATTTCTAAAATGGATAATCCCATATTTCCAAATGACAAAGCGGCCTCCGATGCTTGTTGTAATACCTCTTGAGGTAATATGGCAGGACCTGCGTAAAAATTGTATTTTTTCATTACTAAAATGCTATTTTTTTAAATGATGCGGCAAAGATAGTTGATAGTAATGAGTAGTGAGTAGTGAGTAGTGATTTTTTTTAGAGCATATTTAAAAATTTATCACAATGAGAATCAATAGATTAAGGTTTTGGCGAAATAAATATTTTTGAGTTTATCGGGATAAACAATAAAATATTTATAAAGACAAGTTCTTAATATATTGGTTATCATAAAGATTAAAATTTAAACATGCTCTTAATATAATTATAATAGACAATAATTTTAAGATGGTTGATTTAATATTTAGAACTAAATAATAAAGAAAACTCTTTATTTTTTACGATGTATATTTATTATAAATAATAATGCACTTTATATCTTGTTTATTCCCTTAATATATAAACTAATTCATTGTAAAATCTACTTGATTTTTTCCTCTAATTTATTTAATGTAATTCTTCTTTTTCTAATTCTTTTTTTGCCTTTTATCCATCCAAAAACTTCATTAGTTTCATCATCATAACTAAGCCATTTTTCAGAACAGCCAGACAAATAGTACAATATTCCTCCTATATCACTCTGAAACTTTTGAGAATATTCATTAATTGCAAAAACATAAACATTTCCAACTTTAAAAGCAGTTAAAGATTCTAGACAATCAACACCATCACTCCCAAATATCTCAATAGTTTTTCGAATTTCTTCACCTTTAAAAATGCGTTTTACTTCGATAACCATTGACTTCCTTTCCTTTGGAATATGTTTAAAATTTTCAAGATTTAAATATTCTTTAGTATCATCATTGTAATAATTAAATTTTATAATTTCACCTAAAATTATTACATCAGAATATTTTTGAACTTTCAAAAAATTACCTCCCCAAACACAACTACAAGCATTTAAACTATTAGAAAACACCACTACTATTATTAGTAATAAAAATACATGTTTGTACATTTGAAATTTATTAATATAAAACTAAGAAAGAGAATTTACTCTGAGTCCATCTACATAATCTCTAACGGCAGAAAAAGAAACAACTTTATTTTCAAAATAATGGCAAGTTTTTTCTATTTCTTGAGGAGAGCTATTTAGATGATTGAGAATATTCATTAGGTGCATTTTCATGTGTCCTTTTTGAATACCTGTTGTCACCAAAGAACGTAAAGCTGCAAAATTTTGAGCCAAACCAACAGCTGCGGTAATGCACATCAATTCTTTAGCGCTAGGTTTACCTAATAATGCTAAAGAAAAAGCCGCCATCGGATGCAATTGTGTCAATCCACCTACTGTTCCCAAAGCCAATGGAATATCTAAACCAAACTCAAATATTCCGTCTTTTATAGTACAATAACTGAGACTTCTGTATTGACCATCACGCGAAGCATAGCTATGACCACATGATTCTATTGCTCTAAAATCATTAGCTGTGGCAATCACTACCGCATCAATTCCATTAAAGATACCTTTATTATGCGTTGCTGCTCTGAAAGGGTCAATTTGAGCAATTTTTACTGCTTTAGAAAATTTTTGAGCAAAAGTAGCAGCATTCATTTCACCAAAATTACCTAAAGCAGTTATTGGGCAAGATACTTTTGCTCTTGCTACACAATCTGGCGTATAATTAGATAATATCGCCATAATAATTTGAATATCTTTTATATCCCAATCTGTATTAGCAACATATCTTAAAAGAGAGCGAGCCATTTCTTCAAGGACTGAATTGATAAAATTAGCCCCCATGCTATCACAAGTGTCAAAAGTTACTTTTATTTGATAATAATCTTCTTCTAGATGGCTCATATCCAGCAATTCCATAGAAAGAACACCACCACCTCTTTTCCTCATATTGGCGGTAATATGTTGAGTATCTATAAGAAATTGTTCTTGAATGATATTAAAATCATTTTGTAATAGATGAAAATCGCCCTTGAAAGTAAAATGTACCTGTCCTACTTTTTGCATCTCTTCTACTGACACTTGGAATCCGCCCCTTTCTGCCCAAAATTTAGCAGCACTAGAAGCAGCAGCTACAACAGAACTTTCTTCAATGACCATTGGTACACAATAAATTTTGTCATTAATATGAAAATTAGGTGCGACACCATAAGGCATGACAAAATTACTTAAAGTATTTTCGCTAAATCCATCAATAATTTTTTGTTGAGCTTCATCTGGATGCCAAAAACTGACCAATTCCTTACTAATATCTTCACTAGTAAAAAAATTAGTACTTATCCATTTTATTTTTTCTTTTTTGGATAATTTTGAAAAACCTTTTATGGATTTGTTTTTTTCTTTCATTTTGGATTCAACAATATTCAAATTATTAGAGTATGTTTAAAAATTTATCACAATGAGAATCAATAGATTGAGGTTTTGGCGAAATAAATATTTTTGAGTTTATCGGGATAAACGATAAAATATTTATAAAGACAAGTTCTTAATATATTGATTCTCATAAAGATTAAAATTTAAACATGCTCTTAATACAAATTAAATAATAATATTTGACTTTAAAAAATATCTATTTTTTTACTCTTAAATAATTTTTTGCTAATAAAAGACCTTTTACTTGAGTAGCAGTATATTGGTACAGGGCATCATAACCCCCTAAAGCATGTCTTAGAAAACCAGATGCTTGACCATAAACAGAAGGCATATTCAATGAATTCATTAGGTAATAACCATCTAAAAATGTTTTTACACCACCAGAAATTATAATTTCTTTACACAATACTTTATCTCCAAGTTCATCAATTACTTGATTGGCTATATTTACCATTTCCTCTGCCGAATGTCCAACATGTGCTAAAGGTCTTAATATTTCTTGTTCTAAATTATTACTTCGAAACAATTCAATCATTGAAAAATTAGTGCCTCCACTCGCAGCAAAATCAATAGCAGCTAGTGGCAATTGCATCAAGGCTTTCATACTTTCATATCCAAAGCCTTGCCCTACTTCTTTGACGACTATTGGATAGTCCGCAATATCTAATAATTTTTTGATGGTAACTAATGGAGACAAGTCAAAAACATCTCCCTCTGGTTGCAACCATTCTTGAAAAGGATTAACATGAATAATTAAACCATCTGCCTTTAATTTATAAAGCAAATTCTTTATTAAATCAACTTTATTAGCTTTAAATAATTCTTCTATTTGAGCCACTCCTAGATTAGCAAACAAAGGCAAATCATCCCCCATTATGCCTCTTATATCAAAATCTTTTAAGTACTCATCACTGAATAAGAGTTGCCGACAAGAGCCTAAGCCCATGCCCATTCCAAAATCTTTGCAAGCCCTTGCTAAATTATGGTTAATAGTCCGTGCCTTTTCGGTACCACCCGTCATACTAGATACCCAAATAGGTACTTTCATCGTTTTATTTAAAAAAGAAAAAGAACCCCATATTTTGGGAGGGTGAGCTGCTAACATTGGCTCATAAGAGAAACGATTATCCAAATCGTTCACTTGAGAAGCAAATGCTAAATCTATATGATCTTGTTTCCTTGTTGAAGCAGTAGGGTCGTCTTTAAAAGTCATCGAATGTTTAATTTTAAATACAAAGTTATTGAGCCTATTGTAAAAAAGTGCAAATTAAACTGAAAATATTTCTTTTTGTAACAGTTCTACACACTCAGACCTCATTAATAACAACTCTTCTCTTCGATTAGATGACAATAAAGCATTGTTTTTTCTGATTTTCTCTAATATTTTTTCTAAAGGCATTATTATTAATGCAGTAATAATAAGTGCTATTAAAACAGTAAAGAATATTTTTATATTCGTAAAATAATATAATAAAACAAGAATAATCGAATAGTAAATAGGGATAAAAATAAGCCCAACTAATATCTTTATCATGGACGCGTATGCTATATATAATTTAAGTTTTTTAAATACAAACAAAGGCAAGAACCACACACAATGTATAAGCATTAATATTTTTAATAATAAATTTAAAGGATGTTTTAAAATAGATTCTATATGAATTCTCGAATTATTTATTTTTTGATTAATTGTCGAATCGTCAATTTTTAAATCCTCTAACACTTTAAAGTACTTGAATAATTGTTGCCATATTTCCTCAAATTTATGGTACTGCTTATCTTTTACATTTCTTATATTTTTTAATAATAATTGCGAAATTTTTAATTTTTCAATAAATAATGGTGTTGAATTATTATTAAAATATAAGTTCTCTGACCATCTTAATAATTGGTTTTCAATTTCATCATTAGTATGAATAGTAAGACTTTCTAGTTGATTTCTGATATTATCCATTATGGATTGTGCTGTTGCTTCCCTATCTTTTTTAAATTCATCTTTATAATCATCTATGAAAATAGGTTCTCCTACAAAAGACACCAATTCACTCCTAAATAAATGAGAAGCACTGTAATTCGTCCCAACGGGTTGAATAACAATTCCCGATTGAAATTTTTTGCGTTTAGCAGCACTTAATGCGATTCGAGCAATTCCGTCTTTTAAATGTCTAATTCTTCTATACGCATAACTAGTACCTTCGGGTCCCATAAAAATAGACCCTTTGTTTTGTAATACTTGATTACAAATTTTTATGGTAGTCAGATTATTGACCTTTTCTCCTTCTGCTACGTCTTTTTCTCTTTTTACAGGAATAGAGAAAAAGACTTTTGACATTAAAAACTTAGACAAAGGATATTTAAAAAGACCATAATTTGCTAAAAAATGAATCCATCCAGGCATAATATTCGCCATTAATACTGGATCAATCATAGTATTAGGATGATTAGGAGCAATTAGTGTAGCTGAATTTCTTGGAATTTTATGTTTATCAACAATAACAATTTTTTTAAAATAAATCCTCAAAACCAACTTAGCTAAATTATTCAAAAATACATAGACTATTTTTTGTAGTAACGTCATTATTTGATTATTAAAAAATCATTAGCTGCAAAAATAATAATACTTAGATTTAAGAGTGTGTTTAAAATAACATTTTAGATTTTTTTTATAAAAACAATCTAAAAGACATACAAAATGTTTAATGATACTCTTATTGTCTTTTTAACAATAATTAAGTAATCAAAATAAAAATTATAAATCAATGTATTTCTTAAAGTCCCTTCTGTAAAAGTAGATTTTAAGATGATAATTACAATTTTTCCATAAAATTACTTTATTTTCGCATTTATGGTTTGTTTTTAAGAATAGACTTTATTCAAAATCATTGATTATCGTTTAAATTTTCTTCTAAAAAACGGACATATTATTTCTAAAAAACGTTTGAAAAAAGAATACAATTTTTTAATGCTTGATAATAGATGTTATTACAAAAAAATGATTATAGCTAAATTGTCTTTTTAATTATATCCTTCGTTATTCCTCTCAAACATAGCTAAGGCTATGTTTTTCGAGTAATGCCTCGACAATATTTAAAAATACTAATTTATCTTTCATAAAAAACTTTTCGTTATAACATCTAATATGTCAAGTTTTTAAGCAAGTAAATATGAAATTACCTACACCGGTTCCTGTTAAGGAAATTGC
>JAHDBK010000600.1 GCA_020630455.1 Saprospiraceae bacterium | reverse complement strand
TTAATCACCCCTTCACCTTTTCCAAAAACTCAGCTTCGGTCCAAATCTGAATACTAGGAATGGCTTGGGCTTTTTTGAGTTTTGAGCCTGCTTTTTCCCCTACTACCAATACATCTAAATTAGAACTTACCGCGGAGAGTAATTTAGCACCATTAGACTGTGCAAGTTTAGACGCTACTGTCCTTGACATTTGTAATAATTTGCCTGTAAACAAGATGGTTTTACCAGACAAAACACCGCCCTCTATCACTTCTGCCTTTCTATCTTGCTCAGTAGCCTTCATATTGACTCCTAAAGCTTCCATTTCCATTAATAAAGAAATATTTTTATCATTATTAAAATAATCATAAACATTCTGTGCCAAAACAGGGCCTATATCTTTAATAGAAGTGTATTTTTCTAAATCCCAATCTTTCAAATCCAATACATGCTCGACCTCAGCTGCTAATATCTCTGACGCTCGTTTTCCCAAGTGATGTACACTCAAACTTTTCAATAGTTTTTTAATAGGATTTTGTTTAGCTTTATCAATAGACGCCTTGAGATTAGCAGCAGATTTTTCACCAAATCCTTCTAATTGAGCAATCGCTTCATAATCTAAACGGTAAATATCCGCCATAGTTTTCAACCAGCCCATCTCTTGAAACTTTTCAATATATGCTTTGCCAAATCCGTCTATATCCATACCCGCTTTAGAAACATGAAAAATCATGCGCTGAATATCTTGAGCACCACAAGTACAATCGGGACAACGCCAAGCCGCCTCTCCTTCCACTCTTTGTAGGGCTACTTGCTCTTCGGCATTGATTGGACAATATTTAGGAAACTCCAAAGGTTTTTCAGTTCCATCTCTTAATTCTTCCATGGCTTTGACGATATAAGGAATCACGTCACCTGCCCTTTCTACCAATACAGTATCTCCTATTCTCAAATCTTTTGATTTAATAAAATCTTCATTATGTAAAGACACGTTGGAAACCGTCACACCTGCCAATTGAACGGGTTCTAGTTTAGCAACAGGAGTAATAGAACCGATTTTACCTACTTGATATTCTACATTCAATAATTGAGTCGTTGCTTGTTTTGCTTTGAATTTGAACGCTATTGCCCAACGAGGATGATGGGAAGTATAGCCCACGGTTTCTTGCATGACTAAATCGTTTACCTTGACGACCATTCCATCAATTTCATAATCGTAATCTTCTCTTTTTTCTTGCCATTGATTACAAAAAGCAGCTACTTCATCAATATTTTTACAATTTTTCATCTCTATATCATCCTTGGGTGTTTTGAAGCCCAATTCATGTAAAGACAAAATGGTATTATGATGTGTTTTAAAATCTTCTAAAACATCTTCTCCTTTTTCATTGATAGCATAACTGATTTGATAGACAAAGGCTTCAAGATGTCTTTTTTCTGTTTCACGAGGGTCTTTCATCCTCAATCCACCTGTGGCTGCATTTCTTGGGTTCGCAAAGATGGACTCTCCGTTTTCTTCTCTTTTTTTATTAATTTTATTAAAAATATCTTTTCTAATCAACACCTCACCCCTCAACTCTACTTTTTCAATACCCCATTTAGAGAATGCCGCTTTTAAAGGAATAGAGCGAATGACCTTAGCATTGTGTGTCATTTCTTCTCCAGCCTTACCATTCCCACGAGTAGCTGCACGAACAAGCAAGTCATTTTCATAGACTAGTACGATTGTTCCACCATCAAATTTGGGTTCAGCAACATAATTAATTTCTAAATTTTCATCAAAGTTCAATACTTTTTTAACGCGTTTATCGAAATCATTTAAATCTTCAGCATTATAACTATTATCTAAAGAAAGCATAGGAGTCATGTGCTCTACAGTTGGCATATCTGAAACCACATCAGGAGATACCCTTTGCGTAGGTGAATCGGGACTTATCAAGTCTGGAAATTTTTCTTCAATGGCTTCCAATTTTTTAAATAAGCTATCATATTCAAAATCAGAAATAATAGGATTATTTTGTATGTAATATTTCCATTCGTGGTATTGAATGACTTCTCTTAAAGACTGAGCTTCAGATAGTGCTTCTATTTCATTAGGAATACTTGTATTATTTAATATCTTTTTTGACAATTTAAATAATCGTTGTTCGGTTTCTTTATTATACATAGTAGAAATTACTTTTATAGAGTAAAATTACAATTATTTTATTTTTAATTTATTCTAAAAAACACATTAATCATACAAAGAATATATAACTACAATTTTAACATATAAAATAATTAAAAAAATAAAAAAAAATCTTTATAAAAATAAAAAACATACAA
>JAHDBK010000599.1 GCA_020630455.1 Saprospiraceae bacterium | reverse complement strand
TTCTTAATATATTGATTCTCATAAAGATTAAAATTTAAACATGCTCTTAATACAATTAATATTTCTTATATCATTATATTTGTATTAATAATAAAATTAAAATTAAAATAATAAAGAAAATTCTTTATTATTTACAATATTTAAAAGAATAATAAATAATATGGATACCAAATTAGTAAGTGTCAAAGAATTAGCAGGAACAACATTAAAACATTGTAAAGGTTGGGTACAAGAAGCGGCATTGAGGATGTTATATAATAATCTAGACCCAGAAGTAGCCGAAGACCCCGCTAATTTAATTGTATACGGAGGTACAGGAAAAGCTGCTAGAAATTGGGAATCATTTGAGCTCATAGTTAAAGCATTGAAAGATTTGGAAGAAGATGAAACACTATTGGTTCAGTCAGGGAAACCGGTTGGAATTTTACCCACACACAAAGATGCTCCTAGAGTTTTGATTGCTAATTCTAATCTAGTAGGAAACTGGGCAAATTGGGACCACTTCAGAGAATTGGAAAAGAAAGGACTGATGATGTATGGACAAATGACTGCGGGTTCTTGGATTTATATAGGTTCTCAAGGAATTGTACAAGGTACTTATGAAACCTTTTTAGCATTAGCCAATAAGCATTATGATGGTAGCTTAAAACACAAATTGAATGTAACTGCAGGTCTAGGAGGTATGGGTGGTGCTCAACCCCTAGCAATCACAATGAATGAAGGCACTTGCCTAGCTGCAGAAATGGAAGAATGGAGAATAGATAAAAGACTAGAAACTAAGTACTTAGATGAAAAGTGCTTAGATATAGATGAAGCCATAGATAAGGCAGTTCAATATGCTAAGGAAGGAAAAGCATTGTCTATTGGTGTTTTATGCAATGCTATTGATTTATTACAAAGATTAATTGATAGAAATATTATACCTGATACTTTAACCGACCAAACTTCGGCTCATGACCCTATATATGGATATTTCCCTAAAAATATGAATGTAGAAGAAGCCAAAATAATGAGAGAAGAAAATCCAGATGCTTTTATTGAAAAATCTATGGATTCGATGGCGGAGCATGTTCGATTAATGTTAGAATTACAAAAAAGAGGGGCTATTACATTTGATTATGGAAATAATATTAGAGGAAGAGCATTAGAAAAAGGCGTTAAAAATGCTTTTGATTTCCCTGGTTTTGTTCCAGCCTATATTCGTCCTTTATTTTGTGAAGGCAAAGGACCTTTTAGATTTGCAGCTCTTTCTGGTGACCCACAAGATATTTATGAATGTGATAAGGTATTAATGGAATTATTTCCAGAAAATAAAGGCATGATTCGTTGGATTAAAATGGCACAAAAACGAATCGCTTGGCAAGGACTCCCTAGCCGAATTTGTTGGATTGGAATGGGAGCAAGAGAAAAAGCAGCACTTGCCTTTAATGAATTGGTAAGAACAGGCAAAGTGAAAGCTCCAATTGTCATTGGTCGTGACCATTTAGACACAGGTTCTGTTGCTTCTCCCAATAGAGAAACTGAAGCCATGAAAGATGGTTCTGATGCCGTAGCTGATTGGCCTATTTTAAATGCTTTAATCAATACTGCTGGAGGTGCAAGTTGGGTATCTTTCCATCATGGTGGTGGTGTAGGAATGGGCTATTCGCTACATGCAGGAATGGTCATTGTAGCTGATGGAACTGAAGACGCTGAACTCAGATTAAAAAGAGTATTACATAATGACCCTGCAATGGGTGTGATTCGTCATGCCGATGCAGGCTATGATATTGCTCATGATACGGCAAGAACACATAGATTAAATTTAAAAGATAGATTAAAATAGTACTAATTTAAATTTAATTAACATGAACTATAATAGAAGAGAAGCTATTGATTATTATATCAATGCCATTGCCAATGGAAATATGGAATTCCAAGATGTAAGAAAAGATATGGAATCTAAAGGAATTGACAAAAAAGAAATTTCTATAGTTGTCAATCAAGTAGATAGACGAGTACAAGGAATGGCAATAAAGAAAGCCAATCAAGGAAAAGGCTCTGAAATATTTTATGTAGGAATATTCATATTTTTATTAGGTCTTGCAATGACCGTATTAACTTATGCAGGTGTTGCCAATTTAGGTAATAAATTCTTAATTGCTTGGGGACCAATGACTGTAGGAATAATGATTGCTTTTACTGGTAGAAGTAGAATGTGATTTATATTAATAAATTATAAAACAAAAGATTTCAATCAAATAATAAAGAAAATTCTTTATTATTTTGAGTTTTATTGTTGAATTATTTTTATACTAATACTTAA
>JAHDBK010000030.1 GCA_020630455.1 Saprospiraceae bacterium | reverse complement strand
CTATTAGGCTGCGGGCGTTCATTGATTCAAAACAAAATTCTTATTTCAAAAACTAAATAAATTTATGTTATTAGTAAAAATATAAAGGTAAGTAGGTTTTGTTTTATCAATTTTCTTTGAAAGGAGCCACCATTACAAATTCAGGTACTTCGATTTGAAATGATTCGTTGGTTCTCAAATTAATAGCTGTATAATATCCTAGCATTTTACCAATTCCACTCACCAATCTACAACCTGAAGTATAAGTATGTTTTTGTAAGGGTTCAATAATGGGTTGTTGTCCAACGATTCCTTCTCCTTCTACTTCCCTATAAATTCCATCAGCATCAACAATTTTCCAGTATCTTCTCATGATTTGGACACTAAAATCATTGAGATTTTCAATTGTAATATGATACGAAAAGAAAACTTGTTGGTGTATTGGAACACTTCCATGAGAATAAACATGTCTCACACTCACCCTTACGCCATTTGTTATTCTTTGCATCAATATAAATATTTAAACAAATTCTTCGACTAAAAATTCTGCCTCTTTGAGGGCTCTATCTAAATCGTCATTAAGCAGAACTTTATCAAATTTATCTTCGTATTGTAATTCCAAAGTAGCTCTCTTTACTCTACGTCTATAACTCTCAGGAGTTTCAGAACCTCTATTTCTTAAACGTTCAAAAAGTATTTCTGGAGATGGAGGTTTGACAAAAATAGTTAAAGAAAAATCAGGATATGCTTGCTTGATATTATAAGCTCCTTTTACATCTATATCAAAAATAATGTGTTTGCCTTCATCCCAAAGTCTTTGAACTTCGCTTTTTAAAGTACCGTAATATTGATTTTCATAGACTTCTTCCCATTCAAGGAATTCACCAGCTTCTATTTTTTTTCTAAATTCAGAAGGGTTTAAAAAATAATAATCTACACCATCTTTTTCATGTTCTCTTTTAGATCGGCTTGTAGCTGAAACAGAAAAGGCAATATCATCGTACTTATTCAATAGATGCCTAACGATTGTTGTTTTGCCTGCACCTGATGGAGCTGTTACTATGATGAGTTTGCCTTTCATATTAATATTAAAATCTCTTTTTAAACTATATTTGCTGCTTGTTCTTTAATTTTCTCTAATTCATCTTTCATCTTAACGACTATTCTTTGAATATCTGAAGAATACGCTTTAGAACCGATGGTATTTATTTCTCTGCCCATTTCTTGAGCGATAAAGGTCAATTTTCTTCCTATTTGTAAGTCATTACTATTTAAAACTTCTAGAAAATATTTGCAATGTTGTGTTAACCTTACTTTTTCTTCATTAATATCTAAACGCTCTAAATAAAAAATGAGTTCTTGTTCAAAACGATTTTCATCTATATTTTCCTTTCTTATATTTTCTTCCAAAGACTGTTTAATACGTTGTTTAACCTTTTCAACCCTTCCACCTTCAAATTGTTCTATTTCTTTTAAAAAATTAGAAATATTAGACACTCTTTTATCAAAATCTTTGAGCATAGCGTTTCCTTCTGAAGCCCTATAATCATTTAAAGCTTTAACAGCTTTAATCGTCAATTGGCTTAAAAAGTTCCATTCTTCTTCCTCAATACCAATTTGTGCAACATCGACCACTCCTTGAATTTGTAATATATCAGAAACAAAAGAATCTGAACTAAAATTCAAATCATTAGCTAATTCTTTAAGGTCATTATAATACAATTTAAACAAGTCGTGATTAATGGCATATAATTGACCATTGTCTTTTCCCGAAACATCTAGTGTTGCTTCAAACTTACCTCTAATTCCTTTATCTAAAATGATGCTTCTCATTTCGATTTCTTTTTCACGATAACGCAAAGGCAATCTAAATCTAACATCACTTAACTTAGAATTAAGCGATTTAATCTCCAAAGTAATAGACCAATCCTTAAATTGTTCTACTACCCTACCAAAACCCGTCATCGATAAAATCATATTATTTTTTTTAATGTTGGACAAATATAGGTTTTGTAAATGTATATTTATAAAATTAAGTAGGAATATTCATTCTTATCCGCCATTCTTTAGGATAGTAATTATTGGTTCTATTTCCCAAATGTTTAACCCAACCTAGATTCTGACCTTTATAACGCACTAAATTCCAGCCTTTTGATGCTTGTTCTAAATATATGTTTTCTCTTTTTAAATATAAAAGAGCTTGTTTTTCGTCTAATTCTACAAATGGTAAGTCTTGGTTTACATCTAATGACATTGCCCATTCATGATTGGGAACTAAAGCATTTTTCTTAATTTCTCCTAGAGACAATCCTATTTCTATCCATTTTATTTTATTCTTTAAAATTGTTACCCTTTCTTTAAAATGACTATTAATCGCATTAATTTTATCATTATCATAAAAATAGGTCAATTCATTATTAAGAATAAAATCTTGAATTTTTTCTTTTTCTTTTTTATTTAATATTGAAAGTTCATTTTCGGCATTTTTTCTTTTTGTTTTCTTTTTACTTGAAATATTCTTAGTAATAGAAGAATCCTTCTTTTGTAAAATACTAATAAAAAAACCTTCACCTTTAATTAAATGAGGATAAAATTGACAGCCATAAGGCGTTTTTTGAATACCATTAAAACGGCTTGTGTCTATCTGTAATACTTCAAATCCCATTTCATTAGATAACCATTTGATATTTTCGTCATTTTCAAGAGAATTATAAGTACATGTAGAATAAATTAAGAATCCATTATTTTTTATAGATGGGATGATATCTTTCAAAATTCTTTTTTGACGAGCAGCACACAGTTTTACATTATCTTCTGACCAGTGATTCATAGCTCCAGCATCTTTTCTAAATAGCCCTTCTCCTGAACAAGGGGCATCCACGACAACCAAATCAAAAAAACCATTTAAAGCACCTAAATCCTTGGCATCTGCAGAAGTAGTAATCATATTTGTATTGCCCCATTTGATGATATTTTCTCTTAAAATCTTATATCGACTTTTTATTACTTCATTGGCTACAATGAGGCTGTTATTATTAAAATAATCAAGCATTAAAGTAGTTTTCCCACCAGGAGCAGCACATAAATCTAATACTGTCAATGATTCTGTTTCAATGAATTGAATCAAAACTTCCCTTAAAAACATAGAGGATGCTTCTTGGACATAAAAAGTACCTGCATGAAATAAGGGGTCTAGAGTAAATAAAGGTCTTTCAGTTAAATAATAAGCGTCTTCACACCATAAAACAGGTCTTTCAATTTTTAAATGCTTCTTATTTTTATTTTTATTATAACGAATAGAAACAGGAGGGTTTTGAGATAGAATTACATTTTCAAAACCATTAAAATCATTCAATTGATTTTGCATTCTTTGTTGAAATGCAATTGGTAAATTCATTATTGCTAAAATTTTATTACAAAAATATAAATTATTTAGAGCTTTGTATGCTTTTTAAATTTTACTCATCCATTTTTGGAACTCTATTATGTATTAAGCCGTTATTTTATTTTTACAATTCAAAATACCAATTTTATGACTGCCCTCAAGCAATTATACTTAAATTCATTTAAAGGATTGTCTAATGATATTTGGCAGTTATCAGTCGTTTCACTCATCAATAGAAGTGGAACAATTGTCATCTTATTCCTATCAATATATCTTACTCAAGAGCTAGGCTTTAGCAAAGAACAAACAGGGATTGCCTTTGCTTGTTTTGGAATTGGATCTGTTATTGGTTCGTATATTGGAGGATATTTAACGGATAGAATTGGTTATTATACCGTTATGTTATGGTCCTTAATATTGGGAGGATTCATGTTCTTTATCATGATGATGATAACAAATTTTCTTTATCTTTGCTTGGTGATTATTTTAACAAGCCTAATTGGTGATGCATTTAGACCTGCTTGTCAGGCGGCTATTAGTGCCTATTCTAAAAAAGAAAACCATACCCGTTCTTTATCCTTATTTAGATTATCTATTAATTTAGGATATGCATTAGGAGGAGGAGCGGCTGGTTTTATAGCAGAATATTTTGGTTATCATTGGTTGTTTATGATTGATGGAATCACCTGTATTGCAGCAGGTATTTATTTTTACAATGTATTAGAAAATAAAAAAGAAAAAGAAGAGGAGGAAGAACAAAAAAAAGGAGCGATAAAAAAGTCTGCTTATACCGATATTTGGTATTTAATTTTTCTCTTTTTTCTTTCTTTGAATGCTATCGCATTCTTTCAATTATTCAATGCTTTTCCATTATATTGTAGAGAAGAACTATTGCTCACAGAAAGTAAAATTGGTATGTTGATTATTTTTAATGGCGTTTTAATTTGTATATTAGAAATGCCTTTAATCTATCTTATTACTAAATATAATAAACAAATAGCAAGTATTATTTGGGGAGTATTTTTAATAGGAATAGGATATTTCACCTTTAATATTTTTGGAGACTTAGCTTGGGTTACTATATTGTACACCATTTTTATTTCCATTGGTGAAATTATTAATTTTCCATTGACCAATACAGTAGCTTTACACAGAAGTACTGTGAATAATCGAGGGCAATATATGGGACTATTTTCTATGTTGTTTTCTGCGACTTTAATCGTTGCTCCTATTTCAGGTCTAAAAATAGCTGAAATTTATGGTTTCCAAGCTTTATGGGCATTTAGTGGTGTACTTTGTGTTATTTCAACTTTTGGATTGATAATATTATTTAAATACGAAAATTAAATGAAAAATCCTTTTTTTTATATTCATCCAAGTAAATATAAAACTGCATTTTGGTTATATTTAATATTAACTTTAATCATTACTTATATTTTACAAAGAATAGGAAGTGAACTTATCATTAAAAATGATATTCCATTTGGCATAGTTGATTTTGAGTTAGCAGGTACGATGGAAAAAGCTGAACAAATAATGGGTTTATGGAAAGAAAAAGGAGTAACAAATGTAGCTTTTTTTGTTCAAGGAATAGATTATTTGTATTTATGGGTTTACAGTCATACTATTGGACTCGCTTGTATTTTAAGTAGTAGATTAAAAGGAAAGACATTATTAAAAATAGGATTGATATTAGCTAGTTTACAAATTGTAGCTGCTTTTTTTGATGCCATTGAAAATACAGCATTAACATATTTATTATTTGGATATCAAAGTGAATGCTTACCTTTGCTGGCAAAATGGACCGCTATTCCTAAATTCTTATTCATTATATTAGGAATATTGTTCTCTATAATATGTATTTTTTTACCAAAAAATGAATTAAAATAATGAAAAAATTACTCTTATTTGGCTTATTATCTTATGTTTTCGCAGCTACTTCATGTGGCACTGTAATTGAAGAAATTTATTTAAACGAAGATGGAAGTGGGGAATACAGCACTTATGCTGACATGATTCCTATGTTACAAGGAATGGCAATGATGATGTCTTCAATGGATACAACTAGCACAGGGGAAGACCCAATGGATGCTATTTGGGCTGATTTTCCTGAAGGCGATATTGATTCTACTTATCAATATAAAGATGATTTGGAAGGATATTCCAACAAAGAGGTAAAGCTAATTCAACAAGCTGAAGGTTTTATGGAAGGAGGACGTGATAAAGGGTTTCTCAACACAGGTGTGAGATTTAAATTCAACACCTTACAAGAATTGATTGATTTTAACGAACTGATGCAAAAAGATGAATCAAGTGATGCCGCTATGATGTTGAGTGGAACAGATAGCGAAGCTAGTTACAAGATGTCTAAAAAGAAATTTAGCCGTACTTGGACTTTTGCAGAGCCTGAAGAAACCAATGCAGAAGATGAAGGAATGATGAACATGATGTTTGGAGAAACTAAAGTACAAACTATTGTTCATTTACCTAAAAATGTAAAATCTGTAAAAGGTGATAATATCGTATCTCAAGATGGTAAAAAAGTAGTTTTTGAATATAAATTACTTGACTTATTAAGTGGTGATGCAAATGGAGATTTCGAGATTAAAATGAAGAAAAAATAAGCCTTTATTCAGTCAATAATAACAAAATTTTGTTATTATTGACTGAATCTTTAAATTAATAAAAATGATAAATGCATGAAAAAATTTACCTTCCTTATTATATTACTATCCTTTTTATTTTATTCTTGTGGAGATATTTATGAAGAAATCCATCTAAAAAAAGATGGCTCTGGTACTTATATTATCTATTCTGATACAGAAGAGATGGTAGGAGAGTTTTCTAGTTTTTTTAGTATGCTAGATGATTCCTTAAAATTATCAAAAGAAGATTCGCTTAATCAAGAATTATGGGCAAAATATCCTAGTGGTATTGTGGATTCTACTTTTGCATTAATAGATTCAGAGAACAAAGATAATTTTAGTATTGAAGAACAAGAAATACTAGAACAAGGTTTTAATTTTATTAAAGGAAATAAAGAAGAGGGTTACTTATATTCAGGTTATCAATTCAATTTTAAGAATTGCACTGATTTGAGTTCTTTTTTTAATATCATTCCTAATAAAGAAATCAAAGGAAATGGAATGACAAGTAATTTACTAGAAATTGTTCTTGAAGGTGGTAATTATAAGTATGAAAATCGAACATTTTCAAGAAATTATATGCTATTAGATTTGAAAGAGGAACTTGAAAGAAAAAATGAAGAAGAAAACAAGGAATTTCAACAAATGCTCCAAATGTTTAAATTCTTTTTTAAGGGAATAAGTTTACAAAGCACTGTCTATTTACCTGCAAAAGTAAAAGCTATTAAAGGATATGGATTGAAAAAAGAAGAAAAGAAAGAAATCTTATTTAAATATAATCTTATTGATTTATTGAATAAAAAAACGAATCCAAATTTTGAAATTAAAATGAAGAAAAAATAACAAATTCTCTTTATAAAAAACAAAAACCGACAGTAATTAATACTGCCGGCTCCCTTAATTTAGGGTGTAATTTAATGTTTATGTTTGAGTTAAGTATAGGTCAAGATGAATAGATGTTTATTTTTTAGTAAATTTCTTCAAAATTTGCTTTGCGTGTTCACCTGCAGCTTCTCTACCTCCTAAGCCATAAGCTAAGGCAACAGCTACTGCCACTGCTCCTAAAGTCAAACCAAATGCAAGTTCTACAATGCTATTGGCTATACCCATAGTTCTTAATGAAATAGCTAAGAACAAACCAATAATTGCAAACCTAACGATACTCGCTACAAAGCGATTATCTTCTGATTTAGATAAAGTATTATATATAACTCCAGCGATAAAATTACCCAAAACCAAAATGATAAGTCCGAATAAAATTTTACCTGACATGCTCAATACTTCATTCAGAATTTGAGTCAATTGGTTCAATTCTAACATTTCTACTCCTGTGATAATACCAAAGAATACCAAGAAGAAAAACATGATACCACTTAATATCTTTGATAATGACTGCCCCTCTCCTATTACACTTTGTAATTGAATCTTAGCGGGTAGCTCGTCTGTACCTAAGCTTTTGAGTAAGTCTTGTACAAATCGAGTCAAGAATCTTCCTCCAATGACGAATAATGCAATGACAATTGAAGCACCAATTAAGTTAGGTAATACTCCCATCATTGAACTCAATACTTGATTAGCTGGACCCGTAATTGCATTCAAATTTAAAGCATTTAATGCCTGAATGATGAATGGTATTAAAATTACAATGAAAGCTACTTTTTTCAATACATCGACAAGTTTGTCTGTATCTTTAAAGCCCGTTTTTTCTATGAATTTATCAGCGAATGTTCCTGTCATAGAGATTAAATTAGAAACAAACTTAGCGATAATGTATCCTACGAAACCGATGATACCTGCTGCTAATAAATTCGGAATAAAGCTGAACATTTCGTTCAACATGTTTTTGATGGGGTCTAAAACTTGGCTGATACCCATTACTTCTAAGACTATCATTAGTACTACAATCATAAAAATGTAGTAAACTAATTTGGCAAAAAAGTTATTTGTATCAACCTCTTCGCCTAATGACTTTCCTAATAGTTTTTCATCCCAGCTTGTTCTTGATAATGCATTTTTTACTAATCTTCTCAATCCTTTTGCCATTAATGCACCAACAAAAAGAATCAATAATGCAGTGAGTAAAGTGGTAACAGATTCATTAAGACCTGTAAATGCGAGTACCTCTTTAATAGATTTTAAAATCCCTTCTTTCATAAATAATTTGTTTTTGAAATTTGTTTATTTGTATTAATATTTTTTGAATGATTGAGTTAAAAATTATTCATTTGGTTAAGGATAATATCATTTGGAAAGAGAGGGGAACCAATAAACGAGAATGACATTGTGACGGATTTATAACAGAATAGGGACACTTTTTTATTATTTCAATTAAAAACAACACATTTAAACAAAATAAATAACAAGTTTAATAAAGAATATTCTTTATAAATTAATAATTTTAAAAAAGTGACATAATAAAATTTTTTTTATGTAAAAATTATTGGTGGTGATAAGATTCATTCTTTAAAATAGTGTATGCTCTATACAATTGTTCAACAAAAAATAAACGAATCATTTGATGAGAAAAAGTCATTTTAGAAAAAGACAATTTGAAATCGGCACGATTATAAACAGCATCAGAAAACCCAAAAGCTCCACCTATTAAAAATACTAGATTTTTATTAGACATTAGCATTTTCTTTTCTATCCATTCTGCCATTTCAACAGAAGTAAATTGTTTACCATTTTCATCTAAAAGAATTAAAATATCATTTTTTTGAATTTTCTTTAGTATCAATTCTCCTTCTTTTTCTTTGAGTTGGGTATGGCTTAAATTTTTAGGATTCTTTACATCATTAATAACTTCTAGTGTAAAATTGCAGTAATGTTTTAGGCGTTTTTCGTATAAAGCAATCCCTTCTTCGAGGTAAGAAAATTGGGTTTTGCCGATTACTTTTAGAGTAATTTTCATTAATTATGACTTAGAAGATGTTTAAAATACAGAATCTACTTCCATTTCTTTAATCATTAAAAGAAATGATTTGCCAAAGAGGTGGATATTATCAAAATTAAGTCTTTCTGTATGAATATTCATATCGCCAAATTGTTTTTTATTCATTTTTGCAATATGTTTAATTTCTTTTATAATATTGTATTTATATAAATGATTATTTTTCCAAAATTCAACATCATTAAAACCTAAATCCATAAAATATTGATGCTCTAAAACTTCATAATACAAATGAAACATAGCCTTAATAGGTCTAGGCATCGCCCAATAAAACATGCCATAGCCCACAATATAATTCACTATAGAAAGAGCTACTTCTTCATATTTATTATCATAATACCAGTCAAAATCTTTCAAGACTTGATGAATAAAACCAGAGATTTGTTCTTGGCTCACTACTTCAGTTGTTCCAAAAGTATTAATCGTATTGTATAATTCATTATTGAATACTTTTTCGGAAAATTCTAATAAACTTTCTAATTCTGATTTTACAAATTTATTTTTTTCTACTAGGACTTGACCGTTTTCAAGAAAATAATTTCTATTTATTTTTTCAAAAACTTCCATCACCATTCCTTCTGGTTTAATCAAATAATCTAGTTTATAAACTGACTGAAGTAAAATATAACTTACTGCTTGGGCGTATTTTGCATTATCAATTATAGCATTATCTGCATTTTGTATTACTTTTTTAATATTATCAATTAGAAATTGGTACTTTACTTTTTTTTCTTCTAAAGTTAGGTATTGAATATGTTGGGTATCTATGGCTTGTAACTCTTCAAATTCATTAACTAATAAATCATCAATTTTATCTGCTTGTGTAGATAATTCTTGCATAGCAAAATATAATTTATGGGGAGAACCATCTAACAAATAACTATCAAAAACAATAACAATATCTTGGTGTTCATCTAAGGCAAAACGGCTATGTTGTAATTGAAAGTTTTTTTCTACTAAAGTTCTCATAAAAGCCAAATGCAATTTATTGGCTTTTGCCACTTTAGCGATGACTCTTATTTTTTTGCCATCAGAATACCCTTTAATTTTTTTTGAGCCTTGATAAAACTCAAAATCAAAATGGGTATCGCCAAGTCTTTGGTAATAGAGATTTTCAGCATCTGGGTCTTTTAAATAATCAAAAAAAGCTTCGTAGGCATCAAAGTGTTTACCTTCGTCAAAAAGGATAAGTGCATCTTGCCAAGCTTTGTATTGTTTATCTGTTTTATAGGAATCACTATACCTCCCGAAAGATACATTCGGTTGATTATTACTTTCTTTAGTGTTTCCAAACCAATTATCAAATAAACCCATTTACATTATTTAATAATAATACAAGCAAATATATATATTAAAAACTAATTGCTATAAATTATTTTATTTTTTAGCCATTAACATTCTATATTTCCCAAAAATATCTTTTAAAATTTCAACACTAGAAAACCCTTTTTCTTTTATTAAAGAATAAGTAGCTTCTGCCTGAAACTCATTTATCTCAAAGATAAGACTTCCATTTTGATTTAAATATAACCATGCAAAATCTGCGATTTTATCATAAAAAAGTAATGAATTAGGTTCAGCAAATAATGCTAATTCTGGCTCCCAATTCAATACATTCAATGACATATGTTTTTTTTCCTCAAAAGGAATATAGGGTGGGTTACTTACAATAATATCCAATTTTTTTGGGAGTTCGTTCCAAGCATTTTCATCTAAGATATCATTACAAACAAATTCTATATCTACTTGATTATGTTCTGCATTATACCTTGCTACTTCAAGTGCTTCTTTACTCACATCAGAAGCCATTACCTTCCATTTATCTTTTAGTAATTGAATAGAAATGGCAATACATCCAGAACCTGTTCCAATATCTAGGACTTTTAGATTAGAATTATTATCAAAATTCTGAATAATATAATCAACCAATTCTTCAGTTTCAGGTCTTGGAATTAAGACATGAGGATTAACGAAAAAGGAGGACTTATAAAAGTAGGCTAATTCAGTAATATACTGAACGGGTTCGTGGTTTTCAATTCGTTGTTTTATAGTGTTCAAAACAAGAGGACTCAATCTAGAATCCTCTTGTTTAGATTTTATTTGATAAATTTGAAAAAGATCATTAAAAATAATCATAACAATACGTTCAGCTTCCTTGCTATCGTATAACTTTTCAGCACTCTTAAGTAAAGAAGCGGCAGCATCACAAATGAGCATAAAAATGAAATTATTTATCTATAATAAGAGCATGTTTAAAAATTTATCACAATGAGAATCAATAGATTGAGGTTTTGGCGAAATAAATATTTTTGAGTTTATCGGGATAAACGATAAAATATTTATAAAGACAAGTTCTTAATATGTTGATTCTCATAAAGATTAAAATTTAAACATGCTCTAAACTGGATTACGAATCATTAATAACAAGCAATTGGTATAATTCAGTTTATAAATATATACACCAATAACAATTCGTTGTAAGTTTATCTTATTTATTTTTTTCTTTACTTACTTTTTTTTGCTAATATCTCTTTCAATTTATCTTCAGGAATAGGATTTTGATTTCCTTCATGTCCGAATAATTCCCATGATTTTTTATTGTAAGCTAAAGCTGCTTCTTCCTTAGTTTCAAACATTCCTAAATGATAAGATTTGCCTTCAGTAGATATAACAGCACGATACTTCTTACCTTCAGCATAAACTCCCATATAGCCTGTTTTACTTACTGTTTTTCTCTGACGGCTTGCCCATCCTCTAGAACGCCAAACAATGTTTTCTTTTCTAAGATCGTATTTATTACCATTTTTCACACCTGCAAGATTATTTTTTTTCGTCTTTAAATCAGGTAAAAATGTTTCAGCAATCAACTTATGTAAATAAATGGTCTCAATCCAATGACTTTTATCCGCATTCCTCCATAATTTTTGAAATACTACACATCCACTGGAATGACGTCTTAGATTTTCTAATAATTTAATCTTACCATAATGCTCATGGTTAATTAAGTACTCATATACGTCTTCATCTAATAGTACGTAATCATCGAGTTTTTTTAATTTAACTTTTTTAATCACTCTCTCTAAAATTTAGTTAATAATATAAATTATATATATAAAATTTCAACATCTATAAATTGTGTTTATAAAATGCACCTCATAAAGAGTGTTTGTTCAGGTATTAATATTGTAATTCTATTGGTGAGTATCTTGGAAAAGAGTTTTTCGTTTTTGAGATTTTTGCAAAGATAAAACAATTTTAACTATTTTTCGATAGTTTAAGTCGCCTTCTTTTATACCTTGTGTTTTTAAGTAAGAATCGTAAGATATTTTTCTAAATTTGGGTAAGAAATCAGGATATTTTATTAAACTTTTATTTATTTCATCCAAATCATTTTTAATCTCAAGAGGCAAATTTTCTCTAATATAAAGGTAGTCTTTATTATTATAATTTTTATAATCTACAGCTAAATATCTATAAAAATTAATCTCTCCTGAATAACGAATATACGAAATTTCACTAGAAACACAAGCAAGATACGCAAAAAAATTGCACTCCCCTTCATCTGCTATACCATATGCATGTGCCATTTCATGTGCCATTACAAAAGGTATTTGTAAAGGGTGCATATCAGATTCTATATTACACTCACCTGTAAATGGGAAGTAAAAACCAGACGTAGACCATCGGTACAATAATCCTTTAGGGTATATATTTTTCACTCTAGGATTTCCCCATACTTCATAATTACATTGTTTCATCACAAAATTCAATTGTTGTTTTAGTCGTTTCTGTAAATCTATTGGGATGTGCGTTTGTTGAACAGATTCAGTACTGTCGACAAATTCAGCTCTATTTAACTTTAATTGTTTAACTTGTTGAACTAAGGCGGCTTTCAATTCTTCTATTGGTATTTCTTCTAGATTAAGATTAATCTTAGTTTCTAAGTTGGGACGATTATAATTGAATCCCCACAAAAATGTAAACAAAAAAATTATCAAACTTATCGAGGCTACAAAACTATATACCAAATTAATGCCATTTTTTACAAAGCTTGTGTTTTTATGCCAGTTTTTTGTTATTATTTTAATTATTAAATATATTAAAAAAACAATCATAATATACACCATAGGTATTGGCAACCAAGCGATTGTGTAATCTAAAAAATAGCGTATTGGTATAAAAATACCGTTAGAATAAAAATTTTCAATAAAAAATGGACTGTTTGAAGTAGAAGTCTTTAATAGAATAGTAATCAGTCCCAATAGAACTAATAAATGTCTTTTATCTTTTAAAAATAGATCGAAATTTAATTTCATTTATTTGTATTTATGGCTAAGTGTCTTTTTGATTAATAAATAATTAATTGATAATATTACTATTAAAAATAAAATAGAAAATAAAACAGTATATATTGATAATATTAAATTAATTTCTAAACCTGTTGATAAAAATTGATAATATATATATATGTGTAATATTTGGCTTAGAACAATTGCAGTAATGATACTTCCCCCTATTATATATATAGTATATCTAAAAAAGAATTCCATTAAATCATTGGGTTCATATCCTTGAGTAAAATAAATGCGAATCGAATCCAAGTTTTCTTCAATTAATAAACGATAACTTAAATAGAATATTAGAAGAGATAATATTAAAACTAGTAAAGCAATTCCTACTACTAAAAGGATTACCCTATTAAATAATTTGGCTATTTCAGTTCCAAAAGCTTTCCTGTTTTGAAATTCAAATCCATTTTCATCAAAATAACGAATGGCATCGCTTGTTTTATTTTCTTTCACTTCTACTATTAATCTAGAAATATCTCCTTTTTGATTTCCAAATTTTTGATTAGCAAAATCTAAAAATGATTTGGGAACAAGGATAGAATTGAGTTTTTTACTAAACCCTACAATTTTACATTTATAAGAGTCAAAATTTCCTTTTCCAAAAATATTCAAATCAAAGTTAACACTACCGATAGTATTTGCTGATAATTGGGGCAAACCTTGTGAAGGAGCAAAACCAAAATTATAAAGGGCTAAATAATCCGCAGAAACAATAATCGGAACCATTCTACTTCCTTCAACATATTTAAAATCTTCTTTATTTTCAATATCAATCCATTCATCTGGGACAGCCTCAAGAAAAGCTTCGGTTCTAAAACCCAATCTCTGCATTGATAAATTCACTCTAAATTGATTAGATTCAAAGCTACCTGTTCTATATACAAATGGTAGATTTCCTATATCCTCTATTTCTTTTTTACTAAAAGCAGCTTTAAATCCAAGAGAACTCAAAATGTTTACAGATTTATTAATAATTATATAATCATCACTTTGAGTACTTATGCTTTTCCAATCAATAAATAATTGAAATGCTGTAAACAATAAAAAACTACCTATTACTGTACTTAAAAATACAATACCTAGTAAATACTGATATTTTCCTTTTAACTTCATTTATTGAAAACAATATTAAAATTAAAGTTAATACGTTAAAAATAATTTTTAGAAAAATATCGAACAAATTAAAAATTTAACACATATATTCATTTTTTTTAAATATTTATTATTTTAATTTTAAATTATAAAATACTATATATCAACAACTTAATATCTTATTAAATATTTTTATA
>JAHDBK010000598.1 GCA_020630455.1 Saprospiraceae bacterium | reverse complement strand
AGAAAGTTTATAGAAGTATATTTTTTTAATTTAAAATATGTTGTTTTAATTTTTTAAAAAAAATAACAAATAACAGGATTATAAAGAATTTTCTTTATAATCCTGTTATTTTTATATTAATAAAATAAAAATGTGTTTTTTTAATTTAAATTGTTAGCGAAAATTCGCTAGAATTTTAAAAATCATTTATATATTTGCAAAAAAATTAATACGAATCATCCTTTACATTTTTTAACCAAACCGATTTTATTAAGATGAAAAAATTAATTTACACCTTAACACTATTCATTACTTTTACATTATTAGCAAATAATAATACAAATGCTCAAAGTGTAACTTATACCTCTTACCAATTACCTGCTCCTCAATATTTAAGCCCTTTATTTGTAGGTTCATTAAATGAAAGTGCAATTTATTATGGACAAGAGCACTGGTATAATAAAAATAAACCAGTAATTGTATTTGTACATGGTTTTATAGATTTAGCAAATTTATGGTTCTCTCCAGGAAATGATATTTATTATGAAGCGAATAAAAGATATCGTACCGCTTTTGTTGCAACTACAAGAGGAGAAGGAATGTGGAGAAATGGAGAAATCTTAGCTACTATGTTGGAAGATATCGTAAAACATTATAAAACAAATAAAGTAATCATCGTTGCTCACTCAAATGGAGGTAAAGCTTCAGAAGTAGCGATGTTCCACTACGATAAATATCAATTAGTAGATAGGGTAATTACTTTAGGTACTCCTTTTAAAGGAACAGGCTTAGCCGATATTGCAGAGTTACCAGGCATGGAATATATCGTTGACCTAGTTGGATTAGGTGGTGGTACTTCTACTTCTACTACCTATTATATGGAAGGTCATGCTCGTCCTATTTTAGATAACGACCCTGATAATCAACCAAATAAATTCATCAACTTTGGTGCTTGGGGATATGATAATGGTACTACCGTTGCTGCTCCAGCAATGTATGCGGGTGGCTTAATTTTGAATACGATGGGAGGTGGTGATTCTAATGGTGGAAATGATGGTGTTACTCCTTATTATAGTTCTACTCGTCCAGGTGGCTCACAAATGTGGGGCGGATGGTGTTGGTCTTGGTGGTGTAACCTTAATTCTCGTTATGACCATATTGACATTACTTATGATTATATCATGTGGGATGAAATCAAGCCTTATTTAACAGGTTCTTTACCAAATAGAATGATGCAACAAGAAGAAATTGATAGGGCAAGTACTTTGACGAGTAATTTTGAATTAATTACTACGATGGACGGTGCTGCTAATCAGTTTAGAGTTCCTGCTGATGCTGGAGAAGTAACTGTCAATGTTATTCATCCAGATGTTTCTAATCAATTTAATCTAATTGATGATAGTGGTAATGATTTGACGATGGATTTAATGGTAAGTAAAGGATTAAATGAAAGCAATTATAGCCATCAAACTTTATATTTAGAAAAAGGTACTTACCAAATCAATTCTGATGCTGTTGAATATGCAGCAATTGTTTCTTACGAAAATGGTGCTCAATTGACTTTCGATAATAGCCAATTGTCGTATGAAGAAGGTGAAACAATCACATTCAATGCTTCTATTTTAAATACTAAACAAGAAGCTACTATAACAGCTGTATTATATGCAAAATCCGATATTAATGGAAAGTCTATTCAAACACAATCTTATGTTGTTCAATTTGAATTGAATGAAGAAGGAAAATATGTTGCTATTCTAGAAAATGGAGTTAAAGCAGGTATTTATAACCTTCAAATCAATGCTGAAGGAGAAACATTCCGTAGAACAATTATTAGTGGTATTGTAGTTAAAAATAAAGAAAATTCTTTATTAAATATTGAAGAATCTTCTTTGAATATCTCTACATTTCCTAATCCTACTACTGATTATATTAATGTTAGTATTGAATTAGAGAATGAAGGAACTAATGCTGCAATCCATATTTATGATGCTTATGGTAGAACAGTTCAATCTCAAAATTTAGCAAAATATTCTGAAGGAACTCATACTATTCAATTCGATATGAATACAATGCCTAAAGGGACTTATTTCATTTCTTTTGAAAATGAAAATAAAATAAAAACTGAAGCAGTAATTAAATTATAAAAAAAAATAATATTTTATTAGGCACATTTTTATAATTTATACTCTATATAATTAAATTCCACTTAATGAACTAAGGCCTTAGTGTTTTAAATGGATTTTAAACAGCCTCCACTTGATAAGCAAGTGGGGGTTTTTTATTGGTATAATACGCATCCGTATCGGATAATTCATTACAACTTTACCACAATTGACTATA
>JAHDBK010000597.1 GCA_020630455.1 Saprospiraceae bacterium | reverse complement strand
TTAATCAATTAAAATTAAGAAATTGAACATTATAATTTAATAGTGATTGTGATTTTTAATAAAAATAAGTACTTTGTGTATTCAATAATTATTTAAATTCTCCAATTTGTCTCAATTAATTGTCATAATAGGTGCTACTGCATCTGGAAAAACCAACTTAGGAATTCGTTTAGCCAAACATTTTGGAACAGATATCATTTCTTCTGATTCTAGACAGTTTTATAAAGAAATGTCTATTGGTACGGCCAAGCCAACTGAAGATGAATTGAATACAGCCAAACATCATTTCATCAATCATTTAAGCATTCACAATGATTATTCTGTAGGCAATTATGAAAAAGATGCTATTGCCCTTATTGAAAATCTATTCCAAACTAAAGATAAACTCATATTACTAGGGGGGTCAGGTTTATTTATAAATGCGGTCTTATATGGTTTGGATGATTTTCCAAGGGTTTCTCAAATAGTAAAAGATAAATATATTTCTTTATTAAATCAAAATGGAATTGCATTTTTACAAGAAGAATTAAAAGAAAAAGACCCTAAGTATTACGAAGAAGTAGATGTTCAAAACCCTCACCGTTTAATAAGGGCATTGTCGGTTATAGAAGTAGGAGGGAAGCCATTTTCTAATTATAGAAATCAAAGTCCCAAAAAGAGAAATTTTGAGCCGATTATTATCTATTTAGATTGGGAACGAGAGTTTTTGTACTATAGGATTAATAGAAGGGTAGACATGATGATGGAAGAGGGACTCCTTGAAGAAGCATTACAATTATATCCTTTTCGTCATCTTAATGCATTACAAACAGTAGGTTACCAAGAATTATTTGATTATTTTGATAAAAAATCAACTTTGGATGAAGCAATTGGTTTAATAAAGAGAAATAGTAGAAGGTATGCAAAACGCCAAATGACTTGGTTTAGAAAAATTGATAATAAGCACAGCTTCAAACCAGATAAAGTAGATGAAATTATTCAATTAATCGAAATGTCTAGTGATAACTGACAAATGTACACAGAGGATTGATAAATTTTAGAAGATATAGAAAATTAGAAAGACATATTTTATATCTAATTGCTGCGGAGTTTTTCCTGCAATTAGTCAATTCCTCATTCTTTTTATTATTCAATTATCATATGGCGGCTAATGGCTATGAAGATTTTGAAATTGCTAATTTTATTTCTTGGCGTTTCATGATGGTTTTGACATTAGCCATTCCATTAGGAATATATCTGAAACGTTCAAAGATAAAGCCGTTTTTTTATATTTCGACTATATTGTTGCCTCTTTTATCTATATGTGCGATATTAGCAGTATATGCTCATTTAGACGGTTTAATTAAAATAATTATGTTGTTGTGGGGTGGTGCTTTTGCTTGTATGCAAATTGCTGGATTGCCCTATATATTGAGATATGCCAATAAAGAAACCCATAGTGAAGCAATATCCCTCTTTTTCTCAACTTGGAGTATTTCCGTATTTATTTCAGGTATGAGTAATTATTATTTACACCAATTGAACCCTAGCTTTTTTGATGAAGGTTTGGTCTTGATAATATTTAGTATTATATCTTGGTTCTCTGTTTATTTAATTTCTAAAATAAAAATAGAAGAGAAAGTTGACACAACAGAATGGAATTGGAGTTTGATAGGAGATTATGATTGGATTTTAATAATTAAAGCAACAATTCCTACTTTAATTATTGCCATAGGAGCTGGATTTACTATTCCAGTAATTAATTTATTCTTTTTAAATGTGCATGGAGTGGAGTCAGACTCTTTTTCTGTGTATGGTGCTCTTACCTATTTAATGGTTGGGATAGGTGTTAATTTTATGCCTTTTATTAAGAGAAAATTTGGCTATCAAACAGCGATAACTTTATTTCAATCCTTAGCAGTTGTTGCTTTATTTTTAATGGCAACGACAGAATATTATAGCCATTTGAAATGGGCAGCGGCAATAGCCGTGTTTTTTTATATTATAAGACAACCTTTGATGAATGTAGCGGGGCCAATGACTTCAGAATTAACGATGTATTATGTAGGAAAGAAAAATCAAGAATTTATATCAGCCATAAATTCAGCAATATGGTCAGGTAGTTGGTTGTTCAGTATGTCTTTGTTCTCGTCCCTGAGAGAAAGTGGTTGGCGTTACGTGACGATATTTTTAATTACGGTATTTTTATATGTAATTGGAGTGATTTGGTATGCATATATTATTAATGAATTCAAAAGGCGTACAGGTAATGATGGTCGTGAATTTTCAAATGATTTGAATGATTAAGTACTAGAACAAATGTAATAAAGCATTGCTATTTGATTCTTTTAAGG
>JAHDBK010000596.1 GCA_020630455.1 Saprospiraceae bacterium | reverse complement strand
CTGTGGATAGGATTTGAATACTTTTTTTCATAAAAATTAATATTTAATTGTTTTTACAAATAAAAACGAAGCTAATGTATAAAAAGCAACGTCCAACCAATCGAATGTACCGCTAAAGACCTGAAAATATTGTCCAAATTCATGTCCTAAAGCTAGAAATAATCCGATTAAAAGAATTAATTTTTCATAATTCTCATCTACCCAAATAATCTTCAATAAATGGAGAAATGAAAACAACCACAAGGCGTCAGGTAATTGATAAATTACTAAATCGGGAATAGGGACTCTAAATAATGCTGATTTCAACTGAAACAAAGCATCAAATTTTAGGCTTTTGGAAACGATAAAAATATCTTCTTGTCCCCAAATCAGATATATAAAATACCCTAAAAGTAATGGTAAAAATACCTTGACAAAAATTTGTTTTCCAACTGAATGCATTCTTATACCTATTTAACGGCAAAATGATAAAAAATGCTGTCAATATTAAATTTTTAATTGATTTTAATAAAAAAATATTTTTTCAACAACCCATATAATTAGATATTTTACACTTACAAATACAAAATATAAACAATAGATAATGAATTATTTTAAAATATAATTTTACAATATTCAAAAAAATAAAAAATAGTTCTAAATGTTGTAATTTTTTTTATCTTAAAAAAGATGTTTTTTTGAATAAAATTAAAAAAAGCTGTACCTTTGCGGGCGTTTATGGAATTATCGAACTAATATGAAGGGCTTTATTTGAATATAAATACGATGCCCTGAGTTTAAAACTTTTCCAAATGATTGAAGACCAATCAACTGATACTCAACTACCCGAAAAAGAAACATTTATCAAAGAAGTACTTAAGGATTATAGAACTTGCTGCATTAGTCGTGAAGCGAGCCTTTTAGCTCGTAGAGAAGTGCTCACTGGCAAGGCTAAATTTGGAATCATAGGAGATGGCAAAGAGCTACCTCAAGTATGTATGGCTAGAGTTTTCCAAAAGGGAGATTTTAGGTCGGGTTATTATAGAGATCAAACTTTTATGTTTGCCACAGAGCTTTCAAGTGTTGAAGATTTTTTCGCACAATTATATGCTGATGCAGATAATGACCCCTTCTCTGGTGGTCGTCAGATGAATAGTCACTTCGCCACAGCTCTAATTGATGAAAATGGTGATTGGACAGAACACAAATCATTATTAAACATCACATCAGACATATCTTGTACTGGTGGACAAATGGCTCGTGCTTTAGGTATTGCATTGGCTTCAAAAAAATACAGAGAATCTGAAGAATTAAAGGAAGGAACTCCCTTTTCTCAAGAAGGTAATGAGATTTCATTTTGTACAATAGGAGATGCTTCAACATCTGAAGGAGTTTTTTGGGAAACCATCAATGCTGCTGGTGTGATGCAAGTTCCATTATTAGTAATGGTGTGGGATGATGGTTATGGAATTTCAGTGCCAACAGAATATCAAACTACCAAGGGGAGCATATCAGAAGTATTAAAAGGATTTAAAAGCAAAAAGAAAGGAGAAGGGATAGAAATCTATACCGTTAAAGCATGGGACTACCCTTCCTTAATGGAAACATTTGAAGAGGCTACTCAAAAAATGAGAGAGAGCCACAAACCTGCTCTTATTCATGTTCAAGAAGTAACTCAACCTCAAGGACATTCAACCTCGGGTTCGCATGAACGTTACAAATCAAAAGAAAGATTACAATGGGAAAAAGACTTCGATTGTATTCAGAGAATGAAAGAGTGGATTATTGCAAGCAATTTAGCGACAGAAGAAGAATTGAATGAAATTGCAAAAGAAGCCAAAACTTTTGTAAGGAAAGCCAAAGCAAATGCTTGGAACAACTACTACAATCCTGTAAAAAAAGATAAAGAATTCTTGTTATCTTTATTTGAAAATTTATATCAAGAAACACAAAGCGAATCGGTTTTAAACATTGGTAATAATTTAAAATCTAAAATAGACCCTCTTTTAGCGGATATTACAGCGAGTGCTAGACAAATGATTTTTGCTATCAAAATGCATTCTTCTGAAAGTGCTACAGAACTAAAAAATTGGTATAAAAAAGTCAAAAATATCGCTAAAGAAAGATACGAAACACATTTATATAGCGAGGATAAATATGCGGCTATTCAAATGCCCATAATTGCTCCTTCTTATTCAGATGATTCACCTAGAAAGAATGGTTTTGAAATATTAAATACCTTTTTTGATATCAAATTGAATGAAATTCCTGAGCTATTTGCCTTTGGAGAGGATGTTGGTCAAATTGGTGGAGTTAATCAAGGATTTGCAGGAATGCAAGAAAAATATGGTGTAGAAAAAGTATTTG